>NZ_JBAWSX010000002.1:0-55063 GCF_037104725.1 Bacillus bruguierae
CAATGGCATGATAATCATTGGTTATCTGATTACTTTTCTTGTGTAGAAAATCTTTTCTTTGGTTTTTTGCTTTTGTTGTTACTTTTTGATATTCTTTCACTTGCTTTTCATAATTTTTACTATATACGATATTTCCTGTTTCATCTGTTTTTGCATTGTTCTTTTTGCGTGCTAAGGATTTATTTATTCTTCGTTGCCTTTTTTCTATGATTTTGTTATACCGACTGTACTGAGCTATTCGTCCTTCGCTATCTACATACAATTCGCTTTGACTGTAATCTAGTCCAATTACTTCGTCAGCAGTCACTAATTCTACTTGATTTTCATTTGGACAAAAATAATCAACAGAAAGAGAAACAACATATTTTGTTCCTTCTCGCTTAATTGTTGCTTTTTTAATAATTCCATCAATCGGTAATTCTCGATGTAGATGAATAGAAATACCTTCTTGAAACTTTGGAATACATAAAAAATAAGAACCGTTTTCTTGTGTGATTTTTATGTTTCCGTTAGTTTGATTCGTAGTATAGCTTAATTTTCCCTGTTTTTTACTATGGAATTTAGGCATACCTTTTATATCTTTCAACGTAGGAACATAACCGATTGTTTGCATCTTTTTACGAACTGACTTTTTATATTGAATAGGTTGTTTCGCGTAGGTTTCATTATATTTTTTAATGGCTGCCTGAAATCTCATTTTTGCGTCATTATAAACAAAAGAATCATTACTTTTATCTAAGTAATCATATTTGGCCGTGATCGTTGTATAATTCGGAACTTTATAACGAATACATCCACTTTCAAAACCGATAGATTCTAAATATTCATACAAACCAGAGACATATTCGTTATACACTTTTCGTTCACATCCAAACGATTTTTCTAATTTCGTTACTTGTTCAGGTGTGGGAAAAATAGCGTATCGAAATGCATAGGTAGACCATCCATCCGGTAACGACTTTTTTGTTCCTTTTATATGTACACCCTCTTTTGTGGTTGCCATATACTTTCTCCTTTCTTTCTTATTTTCATATTTATTATATCGCATAGCCTCAAAAGTACATACAAAGAACATATGTAGGCGATCACCTACCGAAAATTCATCCCCCACCTAATCGCCGGGCTACGCACTTCTCGCTCCTTGGGGAAGGGGAATATGTTAAAAAGTGTAGATATTAATAGTAAACCCTAGAAGTGGCAGAGTATTAGACTTGTTCGGGGGTCATTTGCTACATTTAGGAAGAGGTGAAACGAATGCATAGAATGTTGATAGATAGAGCTAGCGGGAAAACTTGGAGTATTCAAAGAAACGATAGCATACTTGCCACTTCGACTGGGGGCAGAAAACCCCGGGAGAAGCAGTTTGACAATGCTGAGCAGGCAGCCAAGCAGATGGAGAAGGAAATTTGGCAGAGACTGAAGAAAGGAATGATCTATCATAATTTGGAGGTATCGGCAGGAGAACCGGTGTTGCAGTTATATTTGGGAAAGGGATACACAGGGTTTCTTCCTTTTGTCCCTATACCAGGAACTAATTCATCGTATGTTGGATATGTTATTGGTCAGTTTCAGCGAGAAGAGATTTATTTAATAGACGAGTACGGAGGGAAACAGGTCGTTTTTGAGCTTGGAGAAAATCATCTTGTATACGATATGTACTATTGTCCTTATGCGGGTGAGTTGGTATTGAATGATTGTCATTCGATAAGAGGATATGAGGTGGAAAGCCGGAAGCTTAAGCTTTATTCGGAACCACTGTATACTGAATTAGCGGTAGGGAATACGCTGTCCTTATCCGGTGATAGAGTACTCTGGTATCATGATTCCAAGCTTATTGTGTACGATCTTATAAAGGAAAAGGTGGTCTGCCAGATAGCAGTAAATTGCGAGGTGTATGGAGGGCACAGTACACAGCTATGTGCTGCGCTGTCGCATAGCGGAGATAAGTTCGCTTATTGTACGAATAGTAGGGAAGTAAAAGTATATGATATTGCCTCTGGTCAAGAAGTAGTACTGCCCAAATCTATCCATGCTATGACAACAAGGATAATCTTCTCTCCGGATGATCATCTTTTGTTTACTCAGGAGCAATACGGGCATTGGAATTTACTTGTATATGATTGGCAGGCTAAGGAGAAATGCGAGGATTGGCAGATAGGTGAGACTAGGAGTTGTGCGATTCATGTGGGAAAAGGACTGGTAGCTGCTTATGATAGAGGGAAGGTACGACTGTATGAACTTGTAACAAAACGGCTTGTAGCAACAATCGTGATTGAGCATGTGGTGAAGTCTTGCAATATAGAATTCACTGAGGACTATTTGGCTGTTTATACAGATTATGGTTGTTTTAGTCTTTATGCATTGTAGGGAAAAGACTTCATCTTGCCGAAGTTTTTGCGAGGTGAAGCTACGTGCCAAATTTAGCATCTAGCATAGGATTTGTATGAAAACTAGAATAAATTTCTTACGTTAGAATGCCATTTAATCCGTATGCAACTTATTCAACGATAGGGTGCAATTGTAGACCAACGCTAATATTAGTCTAAAAAGTAGACACAACAAACTGCTTTTCTACATTGAGTCAAACTTTATTTTAAATTCGCATTTTTCGTATAACGTATAATTTTTTGATATAGTAGCATTGCTATTAACCTAACAAGAATAAACTAACTCAAAACGATAAAAATTGAGCAATTTGCACAAAATTTTTGTTGTGGATAATGATGAATTCTTGACTTGATGAGTATGGGGTGCTGGGGAATATTTCTATAAAATGAATGAAGAGAATAAAATATAAAGTCTTCATGGTAGTTCAAAAAGGAAATCTGGACAACTTAATTGACTTACGGCGGGAACTAAGAGACGAACTTTTGGGTAAAGAAGAGTGTTATCAGTGGACTTACCATAAAGGTGCGGTGAAATTTACTGACACTATAGTATGAAATTAGGAATGTTATATTTTAATAGATTCCAAATTTATTTTATGTGAATTCACTCTTTGGGAAGGTGATTATCATTATTAAGCTATCGAAAATCGCGCAAAATCTCGAAGATCCAATTTTTATTATGTCTTATTACAAAGGTGGTTGGAATCATGCGGAATGAAGCGATATTAGTGGTTGATGACGAGGAAGGCATTCTGATTATGCTTGAGAATCTTCTTCGAAAAGAAGGATATATCCATGTTACTAAAGCCAGTTCCGCTGCTGAGGCGCTCATGGCTGTTCGAACAACACGCTTTGATATAATTGTTCTTGATGTCATGCTTCCTGATATGGACGGATTTTCTTTGTGTATGGAGTTACGCAAGACCATAAGAACCCCTATTCTATTTCTTAGCGCTCGTTCCAGTGATTTGGATAAGTTACAGGGTCTGTATTTAGGCGGGGACGATTATGTAACTAAACCGTTCAATCCGATGGAAGTTATCGCACGAATTCAGGCGCATTTGAGGCGGAGCACTCTCTATGCGTCTGATGTTGTAAGCGCTGAGGATTTGTATCAGTATCATACTTTTTCGGTTAGCCGTACTACCGGACAACTTATTGTTAACAATGTGGATACTCCTTGTCCGGCCAAAGAACTTGAACTACTTCTCTATTTTTGTAAACATCCAAATCAGGTATTTACCGCCCAGCAATTATATGAGCAAGTGTGGGGGACAATGGTGCAAGGGGATGAGAAAACAGTCGTTATCCACATCTCTAGACTCAGAAAGAAGCTTGAAGCTGATCCGTCCAACCCTAAGTTGATTGTTACGCTAAGAGGAATTGGGTATAAATTTGTTCCACCTACGGGAGGTTAGAACAATGAACTTTATGCTTCGCATAGCATTGCAACTGCTAATGGCTTTCTTTTTTCTGTTTGTTTGTATTCATATAATTGTTATTGGAACAGCCTGGCTTTTTTGGCCACAAACAATCACGGATGGAAACAGTTCAGATATCTTTACAATTTATGTATTGGTGGTGTGCGCCCTACTTTTTCTTCTGACCTTGCTTCTGATTGGGTGGTATCTTGGGAAGCCGCTTTATTTCATTATTGTTTGGATTAGACGTTTGGCAAACGGTCAATATGATTTTCCCATGCACTGGGATGAGATCCACTCTCGCAAAAGCGGAACGTTGAAATTTCCATATGCAGTCTATAAGGAAGTGTTCGAGCATTTACGGATGCTTGGGAACACACTCCAAAAAAATGAAAAAGAGTTGCGGGAGTCGGAACAAGCGAAACAAGAATGGATTCGAGGGATATCGCATGATTTAAAAACACCATTAACCTACATATCCTGTTATTCCAGCATGCTGATAAATATGAAATATCAATGGAGTGAAACGGAACAGAGGGAATTCTTGTCTATCATTCAACAGAAGTCAGCTCACCTGAAAGAAATGGTGCAGGATCTCAATGAAACGATTCAGGGCCAGATTCCTCTAAAGGTCGAGGAAGTGGATATCGTCGAACTTGTACGCAGAGCGATGGCGGATGTCAGTAGTGCACCTTGGGCGACCGGTCATCTGTTCATGATGGATTCGGAGCCAGAACAAACTTTTATAACTTGCGATCCAAAGCTTTTGACACGCGCTATTCGTAATTTACTTGTTAATGCCGTCGTTCATAATCCAGAAGGCACCGAGATTGCAATTTGTATTTCGCAGCTTTATGACCGGATGGTGGAAATCCAGATTAAAGATAACGGGATTGGATTTAGTGAGTCGTTTGTTAAAAGTGATGCAGTAATAATACCCTCCGAACGCTCGGGCTTGGGATTGTCCATTGCGAGGCAACTAATCGAAGCCCATGGCGGAAAATTAATCGTCATCAGTAAGACGAATGAAGGGACTTCTTTGTCGATTAGGTTGTTATTGGCGCAAATTTAAGGTGAAGTTAATCGTCTGTTTACCTCCTGTTTACTAGCGTACCATATACTAAAAGAAATATCATATAAGGAGTTGTGATCTTCATGGAACCTGTAAACTTGAATACTGCATCTCATTCCAAGATGACTGGTGCGAAACATGCATTGTTTCGCTGGTGGAGGCGTTGGCCAGAATGGGTTCGATATGCGGCACTCATTTGGACACTCATTTATGGTACGCTAGGGATGTATTGGTCACTTGGAGGCTTAGGTTTTCCATTAGGCTTGATGAACGATCCGAATGCGTTAAATTCATTTTTTAAACATGTTACAGCTACTGATGCAGGGCCAGTCATTGCTATTCTTTGTTTTTTTGGTGTGGTAGTGCTTTTTATGTTCAAGTTCAAAGTGCGTGGTTTTATCCGAACGATTCTAATTTTTTATGCTTGGAGCGTCGCGATGATTCTTTGCTTTATAATCACGGATACCCGTCCAATTATGTTAGTAGCCTATGCTCCTATTTGCTTGATTGGGACTCTTTTCGGGCTATCGTTACATTATTTCGATCACATCACATGGCCGGTGGTAAACCAATTTATTTGTCTTGTAGGAGGAGTGCTATGGGCAGCGACGGCCTTGTCATTTCAACGACAATCCAGAGATGCTTGCAGACATTGTGGGCATAAAAACGGCATGAGGCGTTGGATGGCTTCTAATTCTATGGCGCGCTGGGGAAGATTAGCAACTTATGTTGCGATCTTTGCCCCTGCTTATTACGATATTACCCGTATTGCATGGCTGTTTGGAATACCTCTAGGAGTTACAAAGGAATTATTTCAAAGTCTTCAAGAGTCAGGGGCTGTATGGGCCGGGGCGGGCCTAGCTTTGGTATCGATTAGTGGAGCCTTTCTTACTCGCGGACTTATAAAGCCGTGGGGAGAAATCTTTCCTCGTTGGATTCCGTTTTTGGCTGGGAAGCGCGTACATCCTGCTCTGGCCATCGTTCCTGCTGGATTTGTCTCCATACTGTTAATCGCCGCTGGTATTCAGATCGTCCTTAATTTCTCTTTTAGCAGTGATTTTCAGAACTGGGGAGCATCAACGCCTCTCTTGTTATTTCCAATTTGGGGAATCGCGTTGGGAGTGGCTACAATTTTCTATTATTACCAAAGGAAGGAGCGCTGTAATTACTGCGGTCTATAGGAGAGGACTTCATTAACGATGAATGCTAACATATTAAGCATTGTACCTGTAACTTTGTAAATCCGCAAAATCCTCATACTACTCCAATAACTAACTTTACTGTTGTTTATTTTGAGAAAAGATTAGCTAAAGTATAAAAATACTCACTCGATTGTTTTTTTGTGTAAAAAAGAGCCTTGTTCTATACGAAGAAAATGAATAGTAACGCAAATATACTACTAGCATTCTTGTAAGAAAAAATGGTTAAATCCTATTTTCTTCTCAACAACATGACATTTTTATTTCTCAACATGATAATCATCATTTATATGATAATATAAAAACTGTAGTTCCCTTAATCACCGTTCCTGTAACATCAATATGTAGAGGAGCAAACCCTCATTTAGAGGGTTTGTTTTATAAAACACATAAAAATTTCACGTACTATATTTGTTGTGAAATTTTTATTTTGACAAATATACTTATGGGTGCCACCGTCTGCTCAAGTCATAAAAACGCTATCCTGGGGCAATAAAAAAGCAATTAGAGTACATCCAGATAGATGCAGAGAAGTGTGTGAATCTCTAGATGTATTTACGTTTTATCTGATAAAGAGTATAGCTGATGGCAAGCGTGATGCAAGAAAATAAAATAGCAATGCTAGAAAAAGCGAGTAAGTAAGCATTATACTTCGCTATATTTGCGATAATTGCATGACTATCAAAATGAAGAATGCCTCCTATAACGTTGAAGAGAAATAGGAATAAGAAGATCGTAATCAGTCCATCTAATGCACCTTGTATGTCTGGCTTACTTAAGGCAATATGCGTAGAGATACAAATTGCCAAGATAAGAAAGATCCAAAAGTAAGGGTTTAATAGATTACTAATCGTAAAAATGCTTTTCAATAATAGGATTGAAGATAAACCAGTATGTTTGATCATATCACTCATAGCGCCGCTTGGCTGAATATTTGTTTCGATACCATTCATAAATACTGAGTATGAGTGGGGGATAAGACAATACATGAAGCCAACTAGCGCTGCAATTCCTGAAAAAATAGGGGCAACACCGATGAAAAAATTACCTATTTTTTGATATATACTTTTAGGGTTGTATTCGTGCTGCACATATCCTAAATACCCGTTACTTGTATTCGTTGGAAACCACTGAATACCCACGATTTTATGCCCGAATAAGACGCACATAAATGCATGTCCAAATTCGTGAATGGGTGTTCCAATCCATGAAGTGAAGAGGAAGCCATTTCTTCCGAAAGCTCTTGTCCAATATGTTCGCGAACGATTTTCTAAATATCCTAATACAAATCCAACTAAGACAATATATCCTACTAATGAAGCTAACTGTATAAAGGTTGTAATAAGTATAGTAAAAAAGAAGTTTCCTAATTCCATTTTGTCACCTTATCTATATGTGATTTTATAAATAGTAGATTACATGAATTCCTTAGCATCAGTCTACCATTATTTTTGTTATGGAAATAGAAATGAAGAAAACCCTCTTGCATTTGCAAGAGGGCTCTTCAATTTATAAAAGGATCAACCTTCTAATAATAATGATTTTGGATCTTCAAGCATTTCTTTAACCGCAACTAGGAAGCTAACAGCCTCTTTTCCGTCTACGATACGGTGATCGTAAGAAAGGGCGATGTACATCATTGGACGGTTTTCCATGCGCTCTGCATCGATTGCAACAGGGCGTAATTGGATTTTATGCATACCAAGGATACCTACTTGTGGGCTGTTTAGGATTGGTGTTGACATAAGAGAACCGAACACGCCACCGTTTGTAATTGTAAATGTACCACCTTGTAGTTCTTTTAATGTAAGTTTGTTATCACGAGCTTTTTTACCAAGATTACTAATTTCGCTCTCAATTTCAGCGAAGTTTAATTGGTTTGCATCACGTACAACAGGAACAACTAATCCATCTGGAGCTGCTACAGCGATTCCGATATCGTAGAATTTCTTAATGATAAGTTCATCACCTTGAATTTCAGCATTTAATAATGGGAATTGTTTTAATGCTGCTACAACTGCTTTTGTGAAGAATGACATGAAGCCAAGACGAGCACCATGTTTCTTTTCGAACGCATCTTTACGTTCTTTACGTAACTCCATGATAGCTGTCATATCAACTTCGTTAAATGTTGTTAACATTGCAGATGTTTGTTGAACTTCTACAAGACGTTTTGCAATTGTTTGACGGCGGCGGGACATTTTTACGCGCTCAACTGGTTTTTCAAACTCAGTAGTTGCAGCTGGTTTTGGACTTTGTTTTTCTTGTTTTGGCTCTGCTTTTGGCTCTGCTTTTGGCGCAGTAGCATGTGCTTGAACATCATGTGGTCTAACGCGGCCAAGTGGATCAGTGCTGCGTACTTCGTTTAAGTCGATTCCTAATTCACGTGCCATTTTTCTAGCAGCAGGTGATGCGATAGGACGATCTGTATTTGGAAGACCTTGCATCGGTGCTTTAGTTGGCGCGGCAGTTGGAGCCTCAGCTTTTGGTGCTTCCGCAACTTCTTGTTTTGGTTCTGCTGGAGCAGGTGTACTTACTGCTGCCGCTGCATTTGCATCTAAAACTGCGATAACATCGCCAATTTCAACTGTATCTCCAGGTTCTCCTAGTAATTGTGATACAATACCTGAATCTTCTGCAATGATTTCTACATTGACTTTATCTGTTTCAAGCTCAACAACGCTTGCGCCTTTCTCAACTTTGTCGCCTACGTTGATCAGCCATTGTGAAATAGTTCCTTCTGTAATAGATTCTGCAAGCTCAGGTACTTTAATTTCGATCATTTTAAATGTCCTCCCCTATTTTGCCTAACAATTGATTTAATATGGTTATATAAATAATCTTCTCTAACCGTGAATGGGGGAGACCCCCATTCACATGAAGTTAACAGTATTACTTATTGTGAACAAATTCTTGTTCTTGTTGTAGCTTGAAATTGATATTAAGAGTTTGATTAATAATCAATTCTTGTTCTTTTCTATGAACATGAGGATCGCCGCCTGATGGACTTGAACGGTCCGGACGTCCAATATAGTTCGCTTTTACTTTGTCAGAAGCAAGTTCGAATAGAATTGGTGCAACATAATGCCATGCGCCCATATTTCTTGGTTCTTCCTGTACCCATACGATTTCTTCCAAGTTTTCAAAACGCTCAGCGATCGCTTGGATTTTCTCAGTAGGGAATGGATATAACTGTTCAACGCGAACGATATGCACTTCATCTAGCGTATGTTCTTTCTTGTTCGATTCAACATCTACTGCTAAATCGATTGCCATCTTACCTGTAGTTAATACAAGACGCTTCACTTTACTTGTTTCTGTTCCAAGGTTCGGTTGCTCTACAACTGTTTGGAAGCTACCTTCACTTAACTCAGAAGCAGGTGAAGATGTAAGTGGATGACGTAACAAGCTCTTTGGCGTCATAATTACTAATGGTCTTACATAATCAGTTCCAAGACTTGCTGCTTGGCGGCGCAGGATATGGAAATATTGCGCTGCACTTGTTAAGTTGGCAACTGTCCAGTTATTCTCTGCAGCAAGCTGTAAGAAACGTTCTGGACGAGCGCTGGAATGCTCAGGACCTTGCCCTTCATAACCATGAGGAAGGAGTAAAACAAGTCCGGATTTTTGACCCCATTTTGCTCTTCCTGCTGAAACGAATTGATCAAATAATGCTTGCGCTGTATTAGAGAAGTCTCCGTATTGTGCTTCCCACATTGTCAATGTTTCAGGAGAAAATACGTTATAGCCATACTCAAACCCTACAACAGCAGCTTCAGAAAGCGGACTATTATGAACCGCGAAAGAAGCGCGTGCTTGTGGCAAGCGATGCATTGGTGAATATGTTTCGTTTGTTTCTGTATCATGTAATACAACATGGCGCTGTGCGAATGTACCACGCTCTGAATCCTGTCCTGTCAGACGAATTGGCGTACCGTCTTGTAAAATCGAAGCAAACGCTAACGCTTCGGCATTTGCCCATTCTAGTTTACCGCCATCTTTAAATGCGCTCTCACGACGTTCAAGGATTTTCTTTAATTTTGGATATACATTAAAACCTTCTGGCCACTGTAGAAGACTCGTATTTAATTCTTCAAGTGTTTCTAATGGAACACCTGTCATCATTTTTGGAATTCCATTTGCAACTACTTCTGGAACTTCAACATTAGCAGTTACTTCTTTTTTATCTGAAGAAACTTGATTATATTCAGCTTTCAAATGCTCTTGTATAAATTGCGTAATTGTTTCTACTTCTTCAGCATTTAAAATGCCTTTCGCCTGTAACTCTTCAGCATATAAAGCTCTTACAGTAGGATGCTTGCTAACCTTTTTGTATACTTTCGGTTGTGTAACTGCTGGATCATCCATTTCGTTATGACCAAATCGGCGATATCCGATTAAGTCAATTAGGAAATCCTTTTTGAACAGCGTACGGTATTGGAAAGCAAGAGTAGCTGCAATCAGACAAGCTTCAGGATCATCAGCATTTACGTGTACAATCGGAATATCAAAGCCTTTCGCAAGGTCACTTGAATATCTTGTAGAACGAGAATCATAACTATCAGTTGTGAATCCGACTGCGTTATTAGCGATAACATGAATCGTTCCGCCTGTTTGATAACCTTTCAGTCTGCTTAAATTCAGTGTCTCAGGTACAATACCTTGACCAGGGAACGCTGCATCACCGTGTACTAAAATTGCGAAAGATTTAGAAACATCTTGCTTTGGATAACCTGCTTGTTCGCGATTTTCCTGAGCAGCACGTGCAAATCCTTCTACAACTGGATCTACAAATTCAAGGTGACTTGGGTTATTTGCTAAAGTAACTCGTGTAAGAGCGTCTTCAGATCCAACCAATTGCTCTTTACCTAAGTGATACTTCACATCGCCAGTCCAGCCGATATTGTTCTTATCTTTATCTTGCATTGGTGCTGAATGTTTAAATTCAGTAAACATGTGACTATATGGTTTTTCTAATGTATGAGCAAGTACGCTAAGACGTCCGCGGTGAGCCATCCCGATCATAATATCTTTTACGCCGCCCTTAGCGCCTTCAGAAATCATTTCATCAAGCATAGGAACTAGCATATCAACGCCTTCGATAGAAAAGCGTTTTTGACCAACAAATGTCTTATGCAAAAATTGTTCGAAACCTTCGACCGCTGTCAATCGTTTTAAAACAGCAATTCGTTTCTCGTTTGATAGTGGATGATACAAAGAAGATGATTCCACCATTTGTTGTAACCATGCACGTTCTTCACTATCTTGAACATGAGCGAACTCATAAGCTAAAGATTTTGAATAAACATCTTTTAATCTATTAACAGCATCAAACGCTGTTTGAACATCCGCAGGTGCATCTGCCCAAACCATTTTTGCTGAAATCGCTTTCAAATCATGTTCACTTAGTCCATCTAAAGAAAACTGCCCATCCACTTTTTCTTCCAGCGGATTAATATGTGCAGAAAGGTGACCATATGAACGGATATTTTCTAAAACCTTGGCAGCTTTTAGAACTTTTTCTATATCTGTATTGTTTTGAGAAGAAAAATGAGAGCCGCTAGTAGTCTCCTCTGTAAAATCTGCATAAAAAGGAGGAGCACCCCATCTTGCAAAAAGCTCTTCTAACTCTGGATCAACAGAACCTTCCCCGGCTACATAACGATCGTACTGTTCAATGACATAGCCAAGGTTAGGACCATGGAACTTAGCCCAAGGGCTGTTTGTATTTGTATTCTTCCTCGTCATTTGACAAAACCTCCTACTCGTTAGAACCAGTAACGAGTGCAATTCATTTTATACTCTTATGTTATTACGATAATTTACATAATACAAAACGTTATTACTTATCTGTTTTGTAAAAAAACATTCACAATTACTTATCACCCAGCGGATTTCTTCGTATTATCAAGGGATTTTACAGTAAAATACTAAATATAGTATGGTAAATTAAACCTAGGGATAAAATGGTGATAGAAAAAATAGGTTAAAAATAGTTGAAAATTTGCGAATATTCAAGTGGTAACGTTCCAAATTATGTATATTAAAATAATAAGCGCTTTCAAAAATATTATACAACAATATAACAAAGTATAATAGAGAAAATGGCGAATTTGTGAATTTTTTGTTAAATTTTTGTTAACTAAAAGATGAAAAGTAATAGAAGAGGGAAATATGATTGATAGATGTAAGTAGAATGATAGAAATGATATAAAGATATAAAAGATTATCTCCTACTATATTTTATATATTCTTGCTAACGAGTTATTGATACTATTTTAATTAAGTATCCGCGTTATTTATTTAAAAGCTGGGATACGAACAAAAAGTTACACATTATGGACCGAGACTATATAGTTTCTTATTGATTGCAATATCATATTGGGTGTTCTTTTTGCAACTGACGAGGTAGTTTAGTAGAGTGAGTCTTAATGATAGAATTCGTTTAAAGAAGCAGTGGTTATAAAACAATTACAAAGTATGGAGATATACCATGAAAGTCAATCAAAGAAAGAAAAGATTAGAATATTTACTGGAACAACATAAGATGAGGCAACAAAAAGATTACGGTGCTTTATTTGATGAATGTTTGATATCTCTTGGAAATAATGTAACGATTTTTTCAAAAGAAAGAAGTATAGAATTATACTCGACATTTCAAGATAAAGTTCCTTTTACTCAGTACGCTCGGATTGATTGGAGTAAAATTAACAACACCAAAAATATTAATCATGTAATGGAGTTTGCACACATTTTAAAGCAAGAATATGTTTATATTTATTGGAGTTACGGCACCTTCCCTGTACTAAGAGTACAAATTGATAAGGTAATAAAGGTTTTCCATGATGTAACAGCAGTGAGTGCGGATACGTATCTTTATGTTCCTAATAAATATGTAATTGAGATTTATCATGAAGGTGAGATGAAAATAGGTTTTTTATAATCTTCTGTTGTTTAAATAAGGGTGAGTTAATTGAAGAAAAAAGTAAGACAAATTATAGAAGAACGCAAAACAGTTCATCTTGAAAATAGCTTTTTAATTGAAAAACATTGGAAAGAACTTGCGGACTTATTAAGTAAAGATATTGAATGTACGATTAAGTTCCTCGATAGTGCTTCAGAAGAAGAAGTAGAATGGATTAGCGAAGTATTTGAAGATATAAATTGTGGTACGAAGAATAAAGAGTATGTGGCCTGTTTGAAACGTTTAGTAAAAAAATTCCCCAATTCAACAATAAAACCTTCTGTTGAAATAGCGGAAAAAATGATGCTTTAAATAAAAGCACATTATATAGTTGTTAAGAAGCCTATTTAATAAAACCTGTTTCTATCTGAAAATTTGATGAAAGAAGGAGCAACTACTGTAGGAGCAGTGATTCTGACTGTTGTAGCAGCTGGATTTGCTGTTTTCACAGAAGGTGTGAAATGGGATGTTGATTTAGATGGTGAAGATGATAGCATTAAGGATATGATGAAAACGAGTGCGAAAAATGCTTGGTCAACAATAGTGGGGTGGTTTAAAGAACATGAAAAAAAGTATGGATTTTAATAAGAAAGCCTTTGCACATTATATGGCTGTTTATCCTGTAAATGAAATAAGAGTCCACGTAATTGGCCTGGTCCTTTTGGGGGCAGACGTGTTTGTTCTTTTGCCTGCTTTCGCGAATCCTTTTCGATTACTCTATGTATATATAGTAACTCCTCCAGTTGTTTTTTTAAATTTGTGGGCGATATGGATTGCTATCAATCCTCGGAAACGACAATTACAATACACTCTATTTCGAGGAGTATATGGCATCATATGTTCAGTCGGATTATTGGTTATAACTCAAAAATATGCATATGAAGTGTTACAATTACAAACGCCAATCTATTTTATTTTTTCAGTTGGTTTGTATAGTTTTGCTTTGTATCATTTTTATAAAAATCATATTAAAAAACTTCAGGAACCAAGAAAGAAATTAAATGTATGGAAAAAAGAGACTGGTAGTGTAAAAGTAGCAGCTTTTGCAGTAGGATTTGGACAGTTAATTGCTAATATAATTCTTAGCATTGCAACACAACAGATGGGAGCAATTGTATTTATGTGTGTATGCACAGTGCTTTCGTTTGTTTTCTTTTATATGATTATAGAACTCCATAAGTATTATTATTTACAGAAGCATATAGAAGGTGGGGGAAAAATACGTATAGGCTTTTAAAGAGAATTTGTTGAAAGCGCATTCCTCTTATAGTCGATTAAAGGCTAGAAAAAATAGAAGGGAGAGTTAATCTCATGAATGTGGAATTACATTTAGATAGCAGGGAAGTCTTTTTTCTATTTCGAATGATAGGGATGGAAGAAGTTAAAGGATTTGAAAATCCATACAAAGGCTATACCTTAGAGCAAATAGATCAAGAGTGGGAGGAAGTGAGAACAACTCTTCTAGAAGATGGAGTATTGGAAGAAATAGACGGTAAACGCATCATTGAAGCAAGTGCATTGTATTTTTTAGAGATTTGTAAATGCAATGACGCGGTTGTTAAACTTAAAATACAAAGTAAGGAACAGGATGTAGATTCATATTATTATATTTCATTAGAGAAACCCGAATTTATGATTCTTGAAGAAGAAAGAAATTTTGCTTCAAAAACTACATATATTTTTAGGCTAACAGAAGGATTGAATGAGTATATTAATACGATTGGAAGCTGGTTAGAAGATGCAGAAGAGCAGTTTATAAATATGAATGCGCGCATTCAAGTAGCAACATATGACCAATTAACTGAGTTGTCTTCCAGCGTTCCGGTTGGAAGTCTAGAACAATTTTTAATAGAAAAAGAGGAAGTAACAAAGGAATTTGTAGAAGTATTTACATCATCATTGGAAAATTCTGAATGTTTAGGTGAATATACTATTTTTTTAAATGAAGATGGGAAGCACAATAAAAAAAATATAAGATTTTTAGTAGGTCCAGGTTGTAACTGGTTCATGGTTCAAAAACAAGATGAGTTAGAAGTCTGTAATTTAAATGATGAGGTATTTTTAGAAAGATTGTTTTTTGAAACAACAGGAATTACTATGACAGTTGGTTCAAAGTATACCATGAAAGCTAGAGTGAAAAGAGGGATAAATAATGCTTGGGCAAAAACGATAGGCTGGTTCAAGTGAGATTCTGCGCTATTAAAATAATACTTAAAAATATATAAGGCGTATGAGGAAGAGCGGGAAATTATGCAATTTTCTAAAGAAAGGTTGTTACAAAGTGGTTCTATTGTTCCGTTAAAAGAAGAGACAGAAAAGAGTGTAATTTACGGAAGAAAACAAATGTTTATAATTGAAGAAGCTGTTATGTATGACTATATTGGTTGTTTTTATCTAGAAGGACACATGAATCCTGATTATGCATTTGTATTTAATTATAGATATATTTAATAAATTAAATTTATGGGTTTTGTAAATGAGTTAGAAGAGGCATTTGTAGGATTGCATAATTGAATATGTTCTAGAAACAGGGAAAGGAACCTATGCAGGTTCCTTTTTCAATATGTTAATGATATTCATCTGCATTTTGGAATTGAGTAGTGGTTTATTGTAGTTTCTGACTGGTTTCGTATAAACCGTGAATGTATTCACTTAAAGATCTGTATATCGGTTTTCCAATTTGTATTTGTATATCGTGGTGGGATATCTATTCTATATTTCTCTTATAATTTAGTTTTAATAAACTCTTAAAGTCTAGTTCAGCAATTAAGACACTTAATAATATAAGTGTTGCACCTATGTAACCCTTAAATGTGAGAGTTTCACCTGTAAAAAAGAAAGCGAAACCTGCAGAAAACAC
Organism: Bacillus bruguierae; assembly: GCF_037104725.1. NCBI lineage: Bacteria > Bacillati > Bacillota > Bacilli > Caryophanales > Bacillaceae > Bacillus > Bacillus bruguierae. The sequence goes on from NZ_JBAWSX010000002.1 coordinate 15,904, forward strand.
AGGTTCTAATGAAAAAATAAGACCTGCATGTGTAGGACTCGTATGTTGCTGCGCGATGACTTGGACAATGAAAGCCATCGCTGTACAAAATATGCTTAATACTAAAATTGAAAACCATGATTCAAAAGTGTTAGGAAGTTTTGGGGTTTCCATAATCATTGAGAAAATGATACTAAATAGACCAACAAAACCGAGTTGTAACACGCCAAGAGCAATTGAATTAACATGCTTGGTCATTGTTCCAGTAACGATGATATGAACAGCATAAAATAAAGCGCATAAGATACATAATATATCACCATAACCTATTTTCAATTCACTATTTAATGTTAATAATCCTATTCCTACTATGGTTAAAACGATTGCCAATACAACCTTTTTTTCAGGTCGTTGTTTTAAAAATATAGATGATAATACTGGAATGAATATGACTGTGAGACTCATTAAGAAACCAGCATTAGAAACAGTTGTATACTTTGTACCAAAAGTTGCAAAAACATAAACGATAAACAAAATAGAAGCTAATATAAACGCATATTTTACAGTTTTAAAATCAATTTTGATTAAATGTTTGTAAAATATGATGCCTGATAAAAGGAAAGCAATAATAAAACGTAATGAGATTAAATTATATTCTTGTATGTAAGTGAGTCCAACCTTTGTAAGTAAGATGGATGCACCCCAAAAAAATGTAACCAGTAGTAGCATTAAATCAGCTTTTAATTGTAGTTTCATCTCTATTTCCTCGTTATTTATAATTTGAAATTCTATACACTCTTTTTATTTATTTTAATATTAATTCTGAATATTTAAAACAAAAATATCCCATGTGAATTTATAGGTATAACTTTTGATAATAAAGAGAGCGTAGTGTGTCTTTTAGTAAAACATACCTAAATAAGTATTGCTAAAAAACATTGACAGAATATTAATGCAACCTCTATAATACAAAACATACTTATTAAAGAACGTAGCTACGTCATATAAATTGAAATATAATTGAGCAATGAAGGGAATATAAGTAGTGCTTATCTCACTGTTTTAGAGAGCTGATGGAAGGTGCAAATCAGTACAAAGATAAGGATGAAATTCGATCCTGGAGCATTTTTTTCGAAGTAAAGGGTGACCTTTATGAGGAAAAGACGGTCAAATATGAGATCGTTAACAAAGTTGAGAGGCAGACTGAGTCTGCAACTAGGGTGGTACCGCGATATATTCGTCCCTACTGATACAATCAGTAGGGACTTTTTTATTATATGGAAAACATAATATAGGAAATGCAATGAAAGGAATACAGTAATACTTATTTCCCTGTTTCAGAGAGCTGATGGAAGGTGCGAATCAGTACATAAATAAGTGTGAATTTCAATCCCGGAGCATCTTTTTTGAAATAAGGGGCGACTTTTATAGAGGGAAAGACGGTCAATAGATCGTTAACAAAATGAAGAGGCAGACGTAAGTTTGCAATTAGGGTGGTACCGCGGTGTAAATCGTCCCTGTCATTTAGGACAGGGATGATTTTTTTTATTAAGAGAAAACTACAATGGATTCTATTAAAATCTTTTGTAAAATAAAAAATTTTTATATAAAAATGAGAGGAGAAAATTATGGGATTACAAAAAAGGTTATTGCCGCGGCATGTCCGTTTGATGGCACTTGGAGGAGCAATCGGCACAGGTATATTTAAAGGGACTTCTGAAACAGTATCAATAGCGGGGCCAGCAGTTATTTTTTCTTATCTGTTTGCAGGGTTATTGTTGCTTGTGGTAATGAGTGCACTTGCGGAGATGGCCATCGCTTATCCAGGAATGAATATGAAAGGATTTATCCGTAAAGCACTTGGACCAAAAGTCTCATTCGTGATTGGATGGATGTACTGTTTCATGTTGTTAGTTGTATGTGTCATTGAAGTAATTGCTGCAGGAAGCTTTCTGCAATATTGGTTTCCAGCTATGTCTTTATGGTCTTTAAGCTTTATTAGTGCAATTTTCATTGTGGCTATTAATTTTATGAATGTAAAGCATTACGGCGAGTTTGAATTTTGGTTTGCTGGAATTAAAATTACGATGATTGTTCTATTTCTTATTTTAGGCGGAGCTATTTTATTTGGAGTAATTCCAAGCAATGAAACACACTATATGCAAAACTACGTACAGCACCAGGGATTCTTCCCACACGGCTGGTCAGGAGTATTTTCCGCATTGTTAATCGTAATTTTTTCTTACGGTGGTTCCGAACTTATCGGATTGACTTTAACAGAAATGAAGGATACAGAGAAAGTATTACCTAAAGTGATAAAAGGAGTATTTTGGAGAATCGTATTATTCTACACACTTCCAATCCTTATCATTTGCGGATTAATTCCATGGAATGAAATTGGCAACCAAGCAAGCCCGTTTGTACAAGTATTATCGGCAGTTGGATTTAAAGGGTCCGCTCATATTATGAACTTCGTCCTTATTACTGCTGTATTGTCCGCGGCTAATTCCGGTATCTATGGCTGTACACGTATGCTGCATTCCTTAGCTGCAGAAGGGGAAGCACCGAAACAGTTTTCATATGTTGCAAAGAACGGTGTTCCAGTATATAGCGTAATCTTGAGCTCTATCGTTCTTATCAGCGGGACATTTGTCGCATACTTTTCACCTGACCGTGTTTTTGGGTATTTAATGGCAATTCCAGGATTTACAGTATCAGTGGTATGGATCAGCATATGTTTATCGCAGCTAAAACTTCGCAAAACATATACAAAGCTACCGCATTTTAAAGTATGGGGATTTCCATATGCAACTTTGTTTACTGCGATTACATTAAGTATTTGCTGCGTGGCGTTTACATTCAGCGATCAAAACCGAGCGAGTATTTTTATTTGTTTAGGCATTCTAATTATCTTAATTCTATGCTCTGTTTTTGTAGGCAAAAAGAAAAACGTATAGTAATACTACATTTTAAAGATAGATGAAAGGCAGACAGTTGTATGGTCTGCCTTTTTATTGTAAGAACATCTATAAAGTGAAACTTCCGTCAGTGGGGGTTTTCTTCATCCCCCACCTATCTTCTTTGCTTCTCTCTGAATCTTGAGGTGGGGGTCTTACTGCCCGTTAATGCGGGATAAATGAGTGACCATTTTTACGGACATTTTTCTCTCCATAAGGTACACTCTATTAGAATAAATGCTTGAACTATCTTAGTGGAAATAGTTGCTGAATAAGCAAGTGTAATTATTGAATAGGTAATAAATAGAATTTTAATTGTAATAAACTAAAAATTAAGGAGCCTGTTATGACAATTATCGATAAATTAAAACTAACGAAATTCAAAAATATGGCCGTAATCAATCAACCAAGCGACTACAATGTCTTTACTGAACAACAAACGACCCTTTCGAAAGAGCATGATGCGATTTTTATTTTTGTAGAAACACTTGATGAAATGGTTACACATACACAATCAATTCTTAATAATGAGCAGCTGTTACTTGAAAAAGGCTATGTATTTTTCGCATATCCGAAAAAAGGGAATACTCGCTATGAAACCTTTATTCACAGAGATGAAATGTTTCCAGCAATGAACGTTGGAGAGGACGGATATATAGGGAGTAGCGATATCAAGTTCGCACGTATGGTAAGCATGGATGACATTTTCACTGTTGTTGGTTTAAAACGTGAAAAAAAGAAAGCAAAGAAAACGGCGAATGCCAGCCAATGCGTTGCAGATTATGAAGACAATGTCAAAGATGTTGAAGAATTACTAGCCGATCATCCGAATGAACTTAAATTTTACCAAAGCTTAACCCCTGGATATCAAAAAGACTGGGCACGTCATATATTCTCGGCAAAGCAGCAACAAACGCGTGATAAGCGCCATCAACAAATGGTTGATATCCTTTCACAAGGATACAAAACAATCGATTTGTTCCGTCGGAAGAAGAAATAAAGTGAAGCTTTTATTAGTGGGGATTTTCTTTATTCCCCACTGATGGTTAGTATATCACCATAACCTATTAGTAACAGTAGTTAGTCTGCCTAATTTTAAAGGAGAATAAGCTCCTTTATTTTTTTTAAGCATAGCATGTAAAAGACTATGAAATATTTATAAAAGTGGGTGAAAGTATGCGATTAGATTCTCAACGTATTATAGGTTTCCCAGGCATGGGCATGGGCGGTTTCCCAGGCATGGGCATGGGCGGTTTCCCAGGCATGGGCATGGGCGGTTTCCCAGGCATGGGTATGGGTGGTTTCCCAGGTATGGGCATGGGCGGTTTCCCAGGCATGGGTATGGGTGGTTTCCCAGGTATGGGCATGGGCGGTTTCCCAGGCATGGGTATGGGCGGTTTCCCAGGCATGGGCATGGGTGGTTTCCCAGGCATGGGTATGGGTGGTTTCCCAGGCATGGGTATGGGTGGTTTCCCAGGCATGGGCATGGGCGGTTTCCCAGGCACGGGCATGGGTGGTTTCCCAGGTATGGGTATGGGCGGTTTCCCAGGAATGTAATAACCTTTATTTTTAATACTTTATATCTGGATAGACTACACTTAGTTGGATAGAAAAGTTAAGATCAAATAGATTAAATTTAACCTGAATTAGGAGAATCAAGCTTAAAATGAAGCCTAAATAAAGCCCCAATCCCTTCAAAATAAAAGGATTGAGGCTTTTTATTTTGTATAATCCCGACTGAGTTCGAATTAGCAATAGCTATTTTATCGCTTTTATATGTTTAACACGAAGCACTTTTTTAGCGTTTGTTCTGCTGCGTAAATAAATTTCACTAGCTAAGCTTCTCAATAAGTAATGATGCAGCATTAATTTTCTGTCCACTTAGAATTGGGAGTAACACATTTGTAGTCGGTCCTATATTTCTAAGTTGTAGTGTTGAACATCTAGGAATATGGATAATAGCTTGTCCGGTGAGCATTAGACTCGCTCCATCCACTTGTCTTTGTATACCATAATTAGTAAGTCGCCCACCTACTAAAGAATTATTTAAAATTAAACCATATACTGAAATAGAAGCAGGACCATCAATTAATAATATAAATTCGATTTTATAATCTCCTGGTTTAGGTATTATTAGGGTGTCACTAGGTGGGGTAAACACTATATGATTTAATGGGCCATTTCTATTAAATATTACGTTTGCACCTGATTTGACCTCTATAGGATTGTTACCCACAAGTGTAACGTAACCATAAGCTGGCTTCGGCAATATTATGCATCTCCTCATTTATTCTTTTTATCATTTTATGTGATCAAGTTAAAAATGAGTGTATGCTTGTCTAGTAAAAATTAATTTATATCCTTAAACTATAGTCAGTACATAATACCGGATCTTTTTTATTAGGGAAAGGGGAGGTAAAGCGTAAATTCGAAATAGTAGATGGTATATGAAGTCAGCCTTTTAAATTATTTTACTCCTGTGTGTTTTCTTTTTTAAATTCTTTTCGTTTATCTAGCCAAATATGAATTAAACGTACTAATTCAACCGTTTCTATCTCACAAAATTCCCCCTTACCATCTTCGGCTAAATTGTCTAGTACGATAGTTGTATCTTTTCGAACTTCTAAACCGCAAATGTTGCCATTTACTTCACCGTAATTCTTTTCTCCGTTTAAAACACTATGTATTTCTTCTAAAATCCACTCTCCAAAGGCAGAAACTTCAACTCCTAAAAAAGTTTCAACGAGTTTAATTTCTTGGGGGAGTCTTATAACTAATTTTCTATTGTTAAGTACCTCAAAACTATATTGATATTTCATTACTATTGTACTCCTTTATGCTAAAAATAAAATTTAATCTATTGGAAAAGGAGAGATAACTTTCCCGTTGCTATCTATATACTATAGAGGAAACTCGATTAATACTGTTTGAAACAGGTGCATCTTTCTGACAAAGACGCTCTCCGAAAATTGCAACCCTATCGTCTGTTATTAGTTGGAATCACGGTTTTGTAAGTAATTTTCATACTCCGCTAACCATACTAACATCAAGTTTTTTAATTCAATCGTTTCAATTTCGCAAGTATTCTCTTTTTCTTCATAATAACGATGAACAATTTTAGTATAATCTGCTTGTATTTTCAAATCGCAGCTATTTCCACCTATTTCAAGATGGCTAACTTCGCCATTTAATACTCTATTAAGATATTGCAGACCATGCTCACTATGGATATCGTCTTCTAACAAATCTGAGACTAAAGAAATTTCATTTGGTAAACGAATTCTTAGCCCACCAAGCGGATGATGCCAAAATTCATATGAATATTTCATTGATATAACCTCACTATCTTTTTGTGTATTGTGGATAAGTAATGGCATTTTCTTCATTCTCAATAATCATCTCAACCTTGAATGAGGAAAAAGTTTACCCTTGTAGAATTCTATCACCTATAAAAATAAAAATTGGATACCATAGTCACAACAGAATTAAAAGAAAAGGATATTAAGAGGCATGAGCCTCGTACAAATACCGAGCCCATGCCCAAGAAGAAGCTTAATTAATTTGTCTAACTTTATGCAGATCACTTCATAGAAACTGCTTTTCTTTTAGTTGTTATCTTTATAAAATTTTTGCGCTTTTCCCCAAGCTTCAATTAGCTTTCTTAATTGGATTGTTTCAATTTTACATATATTAGGATCGTGGATAGAATATAAATCGGCAATTATAGTCTCAGCCTTTTTTACTTGAACTGCGCATAATATACCTTTAAATTCATTATATTCTTTTAAGTTGTTTAATACTTCATCAATTTGTTGTAACCACCAATTAATTGGAATGCCTTGTATATCATTTTCTAAAAATGTTGCCACAATTTCTAGTTCTTTTGGTAATTCTATTTTTAAAGAATCTAGGCCTTCATTTTTTATTATATTATAGTTATATTTCATATTTTGGTACCTCGTATTCTTCAATATATTTGATAAGTGGTTATGGTTGTATCATTAGATGGTGAGTGGTTATTTCAATCATACAAGGGAAAAAAAGCAATCTCACCAATGCAAGCATATTGCCAGTTAAATAAAGCAGCAGACTTTGCGGGCCTGTAGTCATAGTTTAAGGAAATTGTTTGGATATTGGTACTATAAACAATGTAAAGATGTAACCGAGTTGTAAAAGATATTAAATCACAGTCATCCTTCGATTACATTACGATACATCGGAATAACAAAAGAACAAATAGAGGACAGATTAAAAACGTTATCTGATTAGATAGCGTTTTTTATTTTCTTTGATAGGTAAATGAAAAAACATAGGTAAATATTCTGGATTGTTGCATAGTATTTTGGAGAGGTGATGATTTATGGGCAATAAAAAATGGGGAGATAGGGATTGGACCTGGTTAGCAGGGATTTTAATTGTGATAATTATTTTTCTAATAGCTAATGTTTTTGATTATGTACACATTGAAGCCAATTTTTCTATAATATCTAGTGCAGTATCAATAGCTTTAGCTCTTGTAGCTATTTTCATTGCACTTAAACAAGATAGCGACAATCAACGAGTCAACAATCAAGTTTCTTATGTGTTACATGAAATATCAGCCAATGTAAAAAAAGTGGATGCTAAATTAGACCCTAATGTACTAAAAAGCGTTAGTAAAATTAGTGAAGAAACAGTAGATGAATATAGTCAAGAAATTGGAAAAAAAGATTCATATACAAAAGAAGAAGTTGATGAAATTCTTAATAAATTTAGTAAAGATATAACAGTAAATATTAAAGGAATTTTAAATGAGAATGCTATAAAAGCAGAGGCTAATAGTGAGTATTCCTGTAGACATGCTCACGAGAGAATGTTTTGAGTATAATTGAAGAAAACATTAGAAAATATTCACTGGATGTACGAGAAATAATAGTATACAAAAATAGGGGATTTGTAAGCGGTAAATACTCTCCGTAAATACAAGCATGAGATTCTTAACTCTAATGTTGGATTAATAGCTATATATTTAAAGTTAAGCACTCGGTTATTTGAGTGTTTTTTGTTGTGTGAAAATTACTAAGTAAGGCTTTGTTTTTCCTGCTGTCTCAAAACAATTTTGAGGCTAGGCAGGTGGGAAATATAAAATTTAAAGTAATGCATTACATTTCTGTCATTTCAGGAGGATGTAGTGCGAATTTTGAGAAGAAATTATATTTAAGTCAGAGAAGAGCGATACAGTTGACGCTTGGTTTGGATTTCGATGAAGAGAAATTTCGTCAAATATGTAAGGAAATGCTTCAAGCATGTCCTTACATATTTGAACAGTTCTGTGTAATTAGTCTTGATATGAGAGGCTATGGATTAAAATCAGTTAAAGCTAATATATTAAATGAAAATTTAGATCCGTTTGATGAAGAAGACTGGAGCAACCTTATTACTGTCGCTTCTAGTGATAATGATAGCAAACAACAAGAACAGCAGCAACATGATATGACGGTTCCGTTGAAAAAAGCACAAGAAAACGCCCTTAGGTTTCGCTTTATGTGCTTTTCTTATTTTTATATTGTATGAATTTCGCATACTATCTTGATTACAAAACGTATATTTATCGTTTTGTAAAATAAATAATTCTGATTTTTCTGTTATTTGTTTAGAAACAACGAAACTAAGGATAAAGTCCATAAAGACAGAAAATTCTGGTAAAATTAAGTTTGTATACATAATATGGATGAGGAGGATTTATATGTCGGTAACTATGGGTAGCGAAAAAGTTACAAAGTTATTGAATAATTGGTATGTTGAAATTCGTTCAAGAAACATTACTAAAGCACATTGTATGAAAGAACAGATTGATAGCATGATCCAAGAATTAAAAGAGGAAGAACGGGAGTCATTAGAGGGGAAGAATTTACTACTATATTATTCTCTTCTCGATTTTCGATATAGTTACTTAATTGATAATGTAAGTTTATCTCAAGAAAGCTTTGATAAGATTGAGTCTTTCAAAATACCAAAAGATGAGTTTCTATCTTATTATTATCATTTTTTTAAAGCAATTCATAAGGGTGCAACGGGCAGATATAATGAGGCAAGCGAACATTTTGATAAGGCAGAAGAATTTTTAAAGGGTATTCCTGACGAATTGGAAATGGCTGAATTCTATTACAAATTAGGTTCATTTTATTATGATATATATCAAGGTCTTTTAGCGATTAAGTATGTTAGTAAAGCAAAAGAGATTTATCGTAAATTTAATGGATGTGAAATAAACATTGCTTTTTGTGAAAATTTATTAGGTTTAGCTTGTACCCATTTAAAGGAGTGGGAACTAGCAGAAGAACATTTTGCAACTGCGATGAATCAATTTCAAAAGATGGATGAAGAATATTATATTTTAATGGTTCGACACAATTTTGGTTTGTTATATGCAAGTCAAAATCTTTCCACATTAGCAATTCGTTATCTTTCTGAAGTGGTTGAGAAGAAGCCTAAACATTATAAAGCTATCTTTGTTAAAGCGAAAGAGCATTTTAAACTTAAGGAACATGAAATAGTAAGAGAATTAATTGAAAAAGGATTGCAAATTTGTAATGAGTTGAAACATGAGGAATATCAGCATCGTTTTATGATTTTAGATGCGCTGAATGAAGATCTTCCTGCTGAAAAACTTGAAAAAGTAGTATTAGCAGGAGCTAAGTATTTTGAAAGAGAAGAGTTATATACGTATATGCAAGACTCTATGGAAGAGTTAGCGATTAAGTTTTATCAAGAGGACAACCATTCTAATGCTAGTAAGTATTTTTATTTAAGTACACAAGCGAGAAAAAAAGCAGTTGATAAGGAGGCATTGAAATGAAAAAAACAATGACTATTTTAATGGGGATGGTAACGGTATTAACTTTAACATTTGGCGTGCAAATACCAGTAGAAAAACAACAAACTCCGGAATTTACAAGATATGCAGATGGAGATCATCACTAAAAGTACTTTGTTATATTTTGATTGAAGTGAGTTCGGAAATGAAATAGTTGCAAAGAAAAAGCCATACGAATGATGAAGTGACCCAAAAAAGTTAGACAGGTTATTTCATTAGGAAACTTTCTGGACATGAGCTCGGTATTGTACGAGGGCTCATGCCCAAAAAGTTTTGTCTTAATTCTTTTCTGATTATAGTATTCAATATACTTTGCTAGTTCTTGCTTAAATTGTCCAACACTTTCAAATTCTTTTAGATAAAGAAATCCTGATTTCATGATGCCAAAGAAGTTTTCAATCACTGCGTTATCGTAACAGTTCCTTTTACGTGACATACTTTGTGTAATGCCACGTTTATTGAGAGAATGACGGTATTGTTTCATTTGATAGTGCCAACCTTGATCAGAATGAATAAGGAGTGTGACCACCTAACAGAAATAAACACTTTTTGCTAAAGAAGAGTGAACACATTTCTGGAAATTTGTGCACAACTGTGGTCGCTTGACATGGAGCCTCTGCGTACAAGATGTTCTTGCAGAGCCGCATCATATAAAGGAATTCGCAAGGATACCTAGCCTATCATGCACGCTTCTCCATGTAAAGCGGATGCTCCGAACTGGAAAAAGTGTTCAGCCTTATCAAACAGTAAAGTGTCCAATCTTATTTAGCGGTCACAAGGCTTTAACTCAGTATCTAACAGGGCTGTTTATTGCGGTGATCTTTGTAGGAAATCACACATTAAATACAACAATAAAAAGGGTTAAATAACGACAATTAGAACTAAATAAACCTAGTCATATCAAGCGTTTCAGAAGTCAAAAATTAAGATCAGGTAGTTTAGTATTCAGACCGTATCTAACTGTTGTTATCATGAAAAGGTGGTTATGTTAATGAAAAAGATCAACTATCAAGCCTTGTTAGATAAATATTATGTGCTGGTACAATCACAGCTATAGATCGTTGTCGCTTAAACCTTGAGGCTAGTTTATTGTACAAGTATAGCAAGTGCCATAGGAAATTTTACGTTATGCCCCTGAATATGATTGACGTGTTTTAGTTTAATAACAAAAGTTGTTTAAATATTAAGAATAGAGTAATTGCGTTCAATCCTTATTCTAAAGTGGTTCATTATTCGTATTTGATCTTCAGTTAACCTCTCTTTATTCCAGTACATATGCATTAAGCTATATTCGAATATTTCCTTTAATTTAATAAATAGAGAAAGTTTCCCTAATATCTCTGGAGATATATCATTTTCCTCTTGATATCCGTCGATTATTGCTTTCGTAATAGAACGCCCATAGTCAACTATGTTGCCATTCCCTACAAACGAATACTCCAACGCACTATATATTGGAACAGCTAAATCAAATATATAATAATGTTTTTCACAATCTTGAAAATCAACCATTGTCAAGTTCGAATCATTATCTACCAATATGTTTTCTAACCATAAATCCCCGTGTAGTAAACCATATGTTGAATGACATTTTGGCAAATCTTTAATTGTAGATAAAACCTCATGTGCAATTTCTCTAATAGTGCTCTCTTCTTTAGGTATATATTTATGAAAATTATATTCCTCATTATCATGCCAATCGTTGATATATTTAGTTGGCATTATATTTTCAAATTTCTTTGATAAACGATGTAATCTACCAATTTGCCGACCTAATTCTTTTAATACATTGGCATTCCATTGACTTCTTGGTAGGTGTACACCAGAAGCTGCAGTATATAAAACAGTTAAAACATCCTTATCAAGTGTTATCTTTTCTACTAATTTACCGTTTAAAGAAGATATGGCAGGCGGGACACCAAATCCTTCATTATATAAAAAGTTTGTATAGTTAACCTCTTCTAACTGTTCATCATATGTTTTATAGTTCGTTATTCTAGCGAAGAAGGTACCTTGTTCTGCAATACACCGATACATTTCATTTGTTACTGATTCAACTTTAATAAAATTCACTGGATATATTTCGTTAAGTAATTCAAGTATCTTTTGTTCCATATACGTTTTAATTCCTCCAATCCAATATAGATAATGACTTTCTTACAAAACTAATCTGCTTCGTTAGTTTAATAATAAGGTAATTCTTCCAACTTCAAAAAAACCTCCTTTGCACTTAATAGTATATCAAAACTAGGAAACTTTTCCGTATGATTATAAGTTATTTCCATTTCTCGTGCCTTCTGTATTTTCTTAGCAGGATTATTCTTAATGACTTCACATTCAATCATATAATTAAGAAAAGCACGAATACGTTGCAACTTAGAGTTTGTAGTGGTTGCGTTGTTCCCCTTCTTTTGATAATGCAAGATGTATCGCTTCATAATGTCCAAGTTTTATAGATTTCTTGCACCAGAACCTTTTATAGTCCTTCCACCAAAAATACCCTTCAAAGTAGCCTTTTTTTAAGTGACTATTTTGAAGGGTATATATTATTGTTGATTGAAAATTGTAGTTTTAATATTTTTTTCGTTTAAAAACTTTTCGATTTCTTTTTGCTTTCTACCATTAACTTTAGTAAAGTGCTTTGTAAAAGAAAAATCTGTCTTTAACAAGTTACCATTTTGCGAGAGTTTGTCTATTTCCTGTTGCATTTCTAATAAAAGTGCCGTAAATGATGAAATATATTCATAGATTTCCTTTGAAGGTTTTTGATAATCATCAGGTATATTATTATTACTAATAAAATCATGGAAATTCGCATCATTTTTTTTTCGCTAGATCCATTAGTTTTTGTAATTTTTCTCGATCGGATTCAGTAACATTCTCATCAGAAATTGTTGAAGAAAGTGGAATGATGTTTTCAGATAACTCCCAACTATAATCCAAATAATTTTTTATACTTTGTTTCATTTCATCTTCATTAATATTTTCATTCTTTTTTTGAGAGTTGAATATATTTTCTGGAATTTCAATAGCAATATCATTGATAGATTGCATATTGCTTAATTTATTATATCGTGCATCCTTTACTTCATTAGATTGTGTATCGTGTGAACAAGCAGACATAAATACAATAGTGAGCGGCATTAATAGAAATAAAACATGTTTTTTCATTTTAATGTCATCTCCTTTTTGCTTAATTAATACCTTTGTAAAATGGCTAAATTCCATTTTAAATACTTTACTAAAAGTGAGTATAAATGTTTTATTGCATAGTAAGATACTCCAGCAATTGTTAAATCAATGAGAAAAGCTACAAATACACTATAAACATCTGAAAAATAAATTTGTAGTAAAATATGGGGATAATCAAAAAATACATTGTGGTAATTTATAGAAAAGTATAATAATTTGTAGAAAATCATGGCATTTTATAGAAGGTAATAATATAAGAATAATTAAAAAATATGTAAAATAACTTATTGTTGGTTCTTGCCACCTCTATTGAGACTTCATACTTAGTGTCGGTAATTATGTCATAATGAAATTTTGGGAAAGTTGGTACGACATAACTTATTTATGAAATAGCTTCTTCTTCAATTAACGGGGGAGATTTGCCCGAAAAGAGGGATATATCATTGTGAAAGTAATATGAGGTTGAGTTTAGGAGGTGTATAGTTAATGATTAAAAAATGTAGAACTTGAATCAGAATCATGGTTCATAATCCGAATGTATAGCAAAACTGCGTAAAAATATGCCACCCGATTGTATGTTATTTCTATTTCTCGTACCTTCTGTATTTTCTTAGCGGGATTATTCTTAATGACTTCACATTCAAATCATATAATTAAGAAAAGCACGAATACGTTGCAACTTAGAGTTTGTAGTGGCTGCGTTGTTCCCCTTCTTTTGATAATACAAGATATATTGCTTCATAATACTTGTAGTATAAATAACATTTTAAAGATGTATATTTTTGCTTGAATAAGTATGTTCTAAAATGATTTGAGAAATCCAGTTAAAATATAGCTACTAAGCCATTTCTGTTCAAAATATATGTACATGGATATTTGTTGTACATTATTTTTGTGGATTTTTTTATATGTGTAGTTGAATGGTTTGTGTAACAATACCACTTCAACTACATATATGCCAACAACTGGAGCGTTTCTTACCTTCTTGCGTTCAGCTCCGGTTTATTGAGCGTTCATTGTTTATGGATTCCACAATTTGTTCTTTTGTGGGACTCCCATATTGCTTGTTAATTTCTTTAGCTAAATTATCTAAAAATTCATCAGATAAAAATGGACTATATTCTTTGAACATTAAAATCCTCCTTTAGCGTAAGTCCTCAAAAATATTGTTCTAAAGCATAATAATATTTATGTTAATAACATTTCCGTTTTCCATGGTTTTAATCTTTTTACATAAAATTTATTTACATTTACTGAACACAGGAGTACTATTATCACAGTTTTAAATTTCTAAATCGCTGAAACCATTAGGTACGGGGGAACCATTTTTGTGGGTTGTTACTTAACTCAAGGGGTGAATCCTTTTAAGGTAGGGCTACTCAAAGGTCCGAATCCGACAGCTAACCTCGTAAGCGTTATATGAGAAGGAAGGTGGAACTTGTGACGCAAGAAAAATAAAGTGTCTACAGGTCTTTTAACTATGACTTGTAGACACTTTTTTATTTTCCATAAATAATAATGCTCTTTTGAGAAAATTCTTTTTTTATGGGTAATATATTATCAAGTTAAAATGTTTAGGCGGTGAGTAATAAATGATTTCATCTATAAAAAGGTTATTAATTGGACGACCTTTAAAATCCACTGAATTAGGTGAACAAAAACTTAACAAAACGAAAGCATTGGCCATACTTTCTTCTGATGCTCTATCATCAGTAGCTTATGGTCCTGAACAAATATTGATTGTATTGGTTACGGTAGGAGCAGCGGCCTTTTGGTATTCAATTCCTATTGCAGTTGGTGTATTAATTCTATTAACAGCGCTCATATTGTCTTATTGTCAAATCATCTATGCTTACCCTCATGGAGGGGGAGCATATGTTGTTTCAAAGAGTAACTTAGGAGTAAATCCGGGCTTAATTGCTGGAGGCTCTCTATTGGTAGATTACATATTAACTGTTGCTGTAAGTGTGTCAGCTGGCACTGATGCTATAACTTCTGCTTTTCCCACCTTACATGATTTTAATGTGGAGATTGCCATTGTATTTGTGATTTTCATTACACTTTTAAATTTAAGAGGGGTAACGGAGTCGGCTTCAATATTAGCTTATCCTGTGTACTTATTCGTTTTAGCTTTGTTCATATTAATTGGAGTGGGTATGTACAAAGTTATAACAGGTGGAGTTTCTCCTGAATTACACACTCCAATAGGTACACCTGTTGCAGGTGTCAGTTTGTTTATTCTTTTAAGGGCGTTTGCTTCAGGAAGTTCTGCCTTAACAGGAGTCGAAGCTATTTCTAATGCCATACCTAACTTCAAAAATCCAGCACCTAAAAATGCTGCTAAAACGTTAATGATGATGGGTATCTTGCTTGCTATCCTGTTTTCAGGAATCGTATATTTAGCCTATTATTATGGCATCACTCCAAGTGGAGAAGTAACCGTAGTTTCGCAAATTGCTGAAGAAATTTTCGGACGGAATTTCATGTACTTCTTTATTCAAGGAACTACAGCTTTAATATTAATCCTTGCAGCAAATACTGGTTATTCTGCTTTTCCTTTACTTGCAGTTAATCTTGCAAAAGATAAGTTTATTCCAAGGATGTTTTTGGCTAGAGGCGACCGATTAGGATATTCAAACGGGATTATCATACTTGGAATTGCTTCTATCATCTTGATTCTTGCTTTTCATGCAGAAACAGAGCATCTTATTCCACTTTATGCAGTCGGAGTATTTCTCCCATTTACTTTGTCTCAATCGGGGATGATGGTTAAATGGTTTAGAGAAAAGTCTAAAGGTTGGATACCTAAATTTATTATAAATACAATGGGTGCCGTAATTAGTTTTACCGTCACATTAATACTCTTTTTAACAAAATTCTCACAGGTTTGGTCAATATTAATATTTCTACCTATCATAGTTTTGCTTTTTCATCGAATTAGAAAGCATTATGAAGCAGTTGGAGACCAACTTAGGCTTACAACCTGTGAAATACCTGTAACCATTGAGGGTAATGTTATGATAGTGCCTGTTGCTGGCATGACTCATGTTGTAGAAAACACCTTAACTTATGCTAAATCTCTTTCTCCTGAACAAATTATTGCTGTACATGTTTCATTTGAAAGAGAAGATGAGAAGAAGTTTGAAGAAAAGTGGAAGAAATGGCAACCTGATATAAGACTGGTGACACTGCACTCTCATTACAGAAGTATCATCAGCCCTCTTACGAAATTTGTTGATACTGTAGAAAATAAAGCAAGGGAAGGGAATTATCAGGTAACGGTTATAATTCCACAATTTATTCCTAAAAAAGGGTGGCATAATATTCTTCACAATCAATCAAGTTTACTTATTCGAGCCTTCTTACTGTATCGGAGAAACGTGGTAGTAACAACTGTACCTTATCATTTGAAAAAATAAGGACTTGAATTAATGTGCTTCTTAATGCTATAGGTATTAATCGGAGCTGTTACGCCGCTCTTTCTTCTTGAACTAAACGGATGCATTAGCGAAACAGTAACATTCAATATTAAGCTTGAGGTTAATATTACATCCTCAAGCTTTTTTCTATGCTTATAGTAGTATTATGAAATGAATCACAAAAAAACTGTTATGGATAAATAACGGTTCAGTAATTGATTATGGCCTTTTGCTGCATTCCTCTTTTCTTTAAGGTCTTGGTTTTCGAACATCTCTCTTATTGATTTATCAACCGCACGTTCAATGATTGAAAGAACTTTTTGGCGATTTTTTTCAAATTCATCAAAAGATTGTTTATGACGCATTATATCTGCAATTTCTGCAACAGCCTTTTTTAGTTTTACACGTTCAAGACTAGCATCAGACTTCTTCATGGGCTGTGGTTGCTTAAATTTACTGTTTAATTCTTTTGTCTCATTCAACCTCAATTCTAAATTTTCTTTATACCTTCCCACATTTTTCTTCCAACAGCTAGTTTCTGTTTTTCTTGTCGCCCATCTCTTAGTAAATTCTTTTTCATCGTAACGTAACTTTAATTCAGCTTTATATTCTTCGTCTTCATTTTCGCTTCGAATAAATTGGGCTAAAAGGTCAGCGTGCAAGGATTTTAATTCCTTTAACCATTTCGACACAGATTCTTTCTCTTTTCTTAATTATTGTACTGATTGTTCATTCAGCTTGTTTTTAATATCCAACTCGACTAATTCTTGAAAATGTCCATCATTTTTATTTAACTATACTAAAATGATAATAGGATAGCATGTTCAATATAGAATATATATCCTATTTTTTTATACAAAATAGATATAATAACCAGATATTCAAAAAAATTGTCTATTATGTATATAATGTCATTAATGAAATGTGTTTTTTATTAGTTAGAGAACAAAGCCCACAGCGGGAGGCGTAGCGTGGTCGGTAAACCGAGCGTAAAAGGGTTTAGGAGGTAAAGGTCTATGCGTGTACAAGAGGTGATCCTAGAGAATGGAAAGAGATACATATTAGTAGATAATGAAGGCATTCCTGTAATTCCTGTGATGAAGTACCTCAAGTATTTGGATGTTACAGGAAAAAGCAACAATACACAGAAAACGTACTGTTATGCACTAAAACAGTATTTCCTGTACTTACAAGAAACAGAGAAAGATTACAAGAGTATTAGATTAGAGGACTTGGTGGAGTGGCTTCGGAATCCGTATGAGAGCACCAAAGTAACGTCCCTTCGATCTGTGCAGGCAAAGAAAACAGAGAGAACGGTAAATCTTACGATCACCGCTGTCACAAACTTCTATGACTATTTGTACCGAAATGAAGAGTTACCGCGTGATATGGAAGAGAAATTGATACGTCAGGTCTTTACAGGCGGGAGAACGCGGTATAAGAGTTTCCTTCATCACGTCAACAAGGACAAGCCATCTATGCGGAATGTGTTGAAGGTAAAAGAACCTCGCAAGAGGGTGCAGACGCTTACAAAAGAACAGGTGAAACAGGTCTTAGCGGCAGCAACGAATATACGGGACACCTTTCTCATCCAGCTCCTGTTTGAGACGGGATTAAGAATTGGAGAGACTCTTTCATTATTTTTAGAGGATTTCAAGTTTAGTCATCAAAAAGGGCATCGCATTCGCTTGACGGATCGTGGGGAATTAGAGAACGGTGCGAAACTGAAAACAGGAGAACGGGAAATCTTTGTTTCACAGGATCTCATGGACTTATATGATGACTACCTGTACGAAGTCATTGACGAATTGGACGTCGAAACCAACTTTGTGTTCGTCAAACTGCGCGGTAAGAATACGGGTAAACCAATGACCTATGGGGATGTAGAAGCTCTGTTCAAACGGTTGCGGCAGAAAACAGGAATCAATGTCCACCCTCACCTGTTTCGTCATACGCACGCTACGATGTACTATCAGGAGACGAAGGATATTAAACAGGTGCAAGAACGCCTTGGTCATTCACAAATCCAAACGACCATGAACCTTTACCTTCATCCTTCGGACGAAGACATCCGTAAGGATTGGGAAAAGGCACAGGACGCATTTCAAATCAATCAACAGAATGTCGTGAGAGAATGAAACAAACTTATCAGATTGATACAGAACAACTTGGATTTCATGAACGATTGAAGTGCGAGCTGTCGAGTTATCCCGTGAAGATCATAGAGAAAGATGGCTCTGTTGCCACCCAGCACGTGAAAGACCCCTATTTTTTGGTTCACGATGTTTGGAATCCCAGCTTTTTAGAAAACATTTCGCAATTTCAGGAGGTGGCGAAGAATTATAGAGGAAGACAGAATATGTCTTTTCAAATTAATAGTGCGACTGTTAATCTAGAAATAAAATATGTGTGGTATCAGAAATTATTTAAGGAAGAATGGACATTAAACAGCGTATTTAATGGGCAACCAACGTACTTGCGAAGGTTAACGGCATTTCTCAACGAAAAGTATCCTGCCCTTCCCTTCCCTCTCTTCTTAATTTAGACATCGACCAAACAGAACGGGAATGGTGGTTTTGGCTTGAACAGCAAGGTGTTCCAACACAACAAAATGTAAGAGACATAACATATGGTGTTCTCACACAAAAAACACCCACAGCAAACTTTTTACGAGTTATTCATTCCTATCTTTTTCCGCTGACCGATACGCGTGAAGAATGGGAGAAAGATCGATGGGATGTGCGGGTCTTGTATGACAAATATGGAGTTACCTATAACAAAAGCCAGAATAACTATTACATTAATTTCACCAAAATTGAACAAGTGGAAATGCGTCAGCATATTAAAAAATATATTAAACAACGCTTACTTAGTAAGAATCATTTCTCATGGAGTACAGCTCAAAGTTATCTAGCTTATTTACCAAAGTTCTTGTCACTTATATTTTCCTTAGAACCTTCATGGACGAATTTAAAAGGATTGAAACGATCACATATGGAACGGTATATTCAATGGTTACATGATTATGCAAGAAATAATTTGACTCGAAAAATTGCGAGCCCTGAACAATATATATTAATGATACTGACCGTCATAAGAAAGTTCTTGGAAGACATCCAGCGATACGAATACGATATTGCTCCTGAAACCAATATACGATTGTTACTCTTTCCTGAAGACAAGCCGAAACGAAAAAAGAAGTCTGTTGATCAAATTGATTACATTCCTGACTTTGTGTTAGAACAATTCTTTATGCACATCGATGACTTACACAAAGAGGTCATTCCTGTGGTATGGGTTGCTTTTAAAACAGGATTACGTATTTCAGATGTATTGGGACTCACATCTAATTGTTTAGAGTGTCTGAACGGGAAATACTCCATTGTCACGAATATTGAGAAGACCTACGTACAAGGACACCGAATCCCGATTGACGAAGATTTGGCAAATATCCTCGCTGTTTTCATTCACAAATCCAAAGAGAATAGCAACCAGGAGAATAACCCCGAAGGGTTAATTTTCGTTCATTATCGTGGCTCTCGAAAAGGCAATCCTTATTATCAAAAATGGATTCAACGAGAATTAAACAAACTAGCAAAACAAAAGAACATTCTAGATGAGAATGGAAAACTGTTCCACTTTAAACTGCATCAATTTCGACATACCTACGCCATCAAAATGTTAAATGGCGGTGCAGATATTCTAACTGTACAGGAACTGTTGGCGCATGCCTCGCCCGAAATGACCTTACGGTATGCCAAACTGTTGGATGAAACGAAGCGAAAAGCATTTGAATCGGTTATCAACCAAGGTGTGTTCAGTTTTGACCTAAATGGCGAGGTGCAAGAAGTTAAATCGGACGAAGACATCCCAGAGGACATTCTGCGCTCTCTTTGGCAGGATCATAAGTTGAACGCGATGGACAACCCGTACGGGACGTGTCATGCCCGATTGAAAGGGAATTGTCCTCATATGGAAGCACCTCCTTGTCTTACGTGTAATGGTGGAAGTCCATGTAAGGACTTGGCAATCGGTTTTTCAGAATATGATGTACAAAAGTATGCGCTTCACGTAAAAACAACATCTAAATCCATTGAGGTCGCAAAACAGCACGGTCGGGATGATATGGTAGAAAAACAGGAGAGAAACCTACAACGTTATCATGACATTTTAAACAATATCCGCGAAGGTAATATTATCTTTGGAAGACAAGATCGGATGAAAAGAAAGCAAGGTGTGAAAAAATGACTAATTATGACCGTAAAGAACATTTAAAAGCAATTCATGCATCAAGAAAAGCGACTACTTCGCAAAAGGTGGATAAAGCCATCCAAAGGCTCGTGCGAGCCAATGATCCTATCAATTTTAATAGTGTGGCAAGCGAGGCTGGCGTAGCAAAAGCCACGCTATACAATAACCGTGAACTGCGTGAACGGATTGAGAGCCTGCGCCAGCAACAAGCGGAAACTCCTACGCCAAAACAAATCAAGTGTGAGCTAGATGAAAACAATAAAGATGCAATTATCGCCTCTTTGAAACGTAAGATTAAGAAGTTAGAAGAAGAGAAAAAGCAACTGCGTGAGCAGTTAAAATTTGCATACGCGGATGTATACAAACAGATATAAGGAAATATTGTGGCTTTAAAACAAAGTTTGATAATTTATAAAAAAGTCTGATCGTTTAAAATAAAGATTGATAATATGTAAAAAAGTTTGATCAAAATCCTGTGTTGATGTGCAGGATTTTTTCTTATTCAGCAATCGGTCCATATTCTGGAATATCTGATTGTATAAATGATTAAATCTTGAGATAATTGTTATTAAGGAGAAGGGAGTTAAATGGAATAAGATTGCTTAATAAAAGAAGTAATGAAAATATGACTTACAAGGGGAAGAGTTATGAAGCATAAAACATCAGAAAGATTATTTAGAATAGATTGCGGAGATATCTATCTCCAAGAGTTTTCCATTAAAGATGCAGATAATATATACAGAATTTCAAATCAACCCGAAATATTTAATTTCTTGCCAGACTGGAAATCAACAAAAGAACAAAGGGTAGATTGGGTTACCAATTATGAAATACCAGCAAATAAAGCATTTTTTGATGCCGCTGTAAATACCTCAAACATAGATGGTCATTTTTTAAAACTAGGGGTATTTATTAAGGAAACCGATGAATTTATTGGTTGGTGCTGTACAGGTATTAAAGATGAGCTACCTTCACCGAATAGAGAAATTATGTATGCCATTTCAAGTGAATATCAAAAGAAAGGATACGCTACTAAAGCGTCTACAGGATTGATTAACTATTTATTTACAAATACAAATTTAGATGTCATTAACGCAGTAGCTTTAATTAACAACGTTTCATCAAATAAAGTTATTGAAAAATGTGGATTTACTTATCTGAGTCAACAGAAAATAGAAAACGAATTATATAATCACTATATATTGAATAAATCAGAGTGGATAAAAAATCATTAATAGAAAATGTTGTTGTTCCAGAAAAGAGTATGAAGTAAAAGGGCTATACATATTAGACATGACTAATATGTATAGCCCTTTATTTTTTATGAATTTTTACAATTTAGGTCTTGATAACAAGTCTTGAATAACTCTTAGGCTTCTCTCTCATCAGTCTGTTGTGATCCATTATGTTTCAAACCTCCATTTTTGTTATTAGCTAAAGATGTAAATGTGAAGGTGATTTCTGAGAGATTAGGGCATAGTAACATTAAAATCACATTAGACACTTATTCACATGTACTGCCAACGATGCAGTTAATAAAATGGAAGAGATTTTGTAGGGAATGTGACCACTGGTGTTGTAGAGTATGCGAGTAAATAAATAAAAACCGCATCAAACATTTATTTGACACGGTTTCTACAGTTATGATCCCGACTGGGTTCGAACCAGCGACCTCCACCCTGTCAAGGCAATTTTCTTAACAGATGAAAGAAAGGGAGTTAATAAAACTTATATATATCAAGGCTCTCAAGTTATTATCCTCATTGAGAACTACTTCAATTAGAGTTTCTTACGGAAAATACTAAAGGAGTTATATTCATTGGTCAAGTACTTTTTGCAACGACCTCCACAGAAATACTTTTGAGTAGGTACTCTCAAGGTGAATAACCTTATCAGTCTACTTTTACGTCTTCGCTTTGGTAGTAGTGGCTAATGTTGTTAGCATATACAGTTATGCCATTGAGTGAAAAACGTTTATTCTTCTGGATGTTATCTTTTGTGTATGTACCCATAAATATTAGCGACTCACCGGCTGACAAGCGTATCTCTTGACCAGTCTTAAGCACTACAGTGATTCCACCGTTACCCTTTGAGTTTTCTTCTTTTTGTCTAGCTCGTAGTTCTTTGTATTCAGCTACCTTTTCTTGGTGCTTGGCGTTTTGCTTGTCGTACCAATTCTTGAAAGCTTTAAACATATTGACCATCTCCCTTTAGTTTATATTTCCATTATATGCTAACAAATACAAAATAGGGAGTACTCTGTGTACCTTTCTCATAGCGTATAGCTAAATAGTCAAAACCCCACCCTCGATAGGCTCATTTTTGAGTAAAGTACAAATAGAGCTATGTCTATATAGTTTCCTTTCTTAGCAAACAAAAAAAGAGGAGTAGCTGATTAGTTAGCTGTCTCCTCACGTTCCTTAATAGCTCTGTACAATGTAGCTCTGCTTATTTGTGTAACCTCAGCAATCTTGTTCATAGTCATCTTGTTAGCTTCTCTATTGTCGTACAGCTCCAAAGCGTGTACTAAGCTAGCATTCTTTGAAGTATACTTCTTAGCTCTACCTTTATAAGCTCCACGTTTCTTAGCTTCTTCAATCCCTGCTCGCTGTCTTTCTAATAGCATTTCTCTTTCCCAGTCAGCTACACTCAGTAGAATATTTGTGATTAGCTTACTTGTAGGCGAGCCATCAAATACCCCCATATTGAGAACATGCAGTTTAATTCCTTTCTCATTGAGTTGGCTAATAAGGTCTATGCCTTCTCGTACATTCCTAGCTATTCTATCCATCTTGGTAACGATGAGTGTATCCCCTTGAGTTAGCTGGCTCAGTAGGTCATTTAAGCCATCTCTGTTTAGGTTCTTACCACTAGCCTTATCTTTGTATACCTCCTCAGCCCCTGCCTTTTTTAGTTCAGTGAGCTGACTCTCTAAGTTCTGCCCTTGAGTTGATACCCTAGCATATCCATATATCATAGTGTTTCCTCCTTAGTATTTATGAGACACTTATATGAGACGTTGTTGACTCAATAGTATCAACAACTTAGTTTTGTGTCAATAGACTTTAGTCAAATGAGATGATTTGGAGTGAGCTGTTAGTTTGCCTCATGATTTTAGAACTGAAAAATCACAAGGATAGGGGTATCTCAAATACCGATAGTAGCCATACAACGTTACTATGAGAATGAAAAAATTTTTTTCAACTAAAAGGTTGACTAAAAAGCTCCCTCCTCAGTAGCCAACCAATGAGTTGCTATCTCAATGCTTTTGACAGTTAGTTAACCTTATTAATAAACACTAACTTCATAAATATAATGTATTTAGTTATAACTGATGAGTAATAACTAAGAGTTGAACTAATAGTCAACCAACTCAGATAAATAATAAATAAAGAACTAATAAGAATAACTAAATAGATAACTAATAGTTCAACTAATAAGAATAACTAAATAGTTACTATCTCGTAAAGAAAACAAATAAAAGAACTTACGAGCTAGCGACTAATAGTTGAACTAATTAGTTAACCATCTCAGTATTTTATTTATATATGAGAAGGATAAACTACATAGTAATTAATAACGATAACCCTTGAGGTGGAGCTAATTTGCTTCTGTCTCAAGGGTTATTTTTTTATTTCTTCCCTTGAGCTAGCAACGATTTAGGTTAGCCACTTAGAAGAACGATGAGTTGGAGTGTATAAGAATAAAGAGGATAAAAGTACCTAAAAGTGGATTGAACCTTAGAGCCACAAGGAGTTTAGCTAAAAAGATATCGGTAATTTGAAACACCTCAAAGGGCTAACATCGGTAATTTGAAACACCTCAAAGGAAAGCTGACCGAAACAATGTTTAGTGCAGGTCAAAATAGATGAAGATGAAAAGGGTCACTATAATGTATCGACCACGGAGGTAGTGCAAATTTGTTTTCAAAAAAAGTTTAAGCCTTAGAGTCACAAGCGATTGAGGGGAAATTAAGTAGTTTGGAACTGGAGTGTTAGACCTTATTTTGTCACACTAACCTCATAAATATAGTGAGGAGTAAAAAACTTAAAATAATTTTTCTGCTAGTTATTACCAAAAGTGCTGCAAACGTTGATATAACCATAACTAACTAAAAGTTAGCAGTAAACACCAACTTCATAAATATAGTGTAAGGACTTTTAAGAGGTTTGCTAGGTTACATTCTACGGAGTGCAACTCATGGAGGCTTCTTTGAAGTTTTCACCTTTTCTGTCAGAAGGTTTTTCATTAGCTCTTCTCTGAGCTTGCGACTCAGAGGGGGCACCTCATTGTCCATCTCGTGGGGTAATAATCGTTTATTCATTTCATCTCCTAAGTTTAGTGGCTTACTCTCTTGAGCCATTTTTCTTTTTGGAGAGTGTATAACAAAAATGTTATAGAGAATCTAACAAAGGAGGTAAGTCGATGACAGTAAAGTTTTTTATTGACCTTGATAGGATTTGCAAGAGATATGATATAACGCAAATTGAGCTGGCTGAACGAACTGGGTTAAAACAACCTAGCTTAGCTCGGATTAAGAAAAGTAAGTCGGTGAGCTTGGGGGTTCTAAACAAGATAGCTACAGCTCTTGGGGAGAAAGACCCTTCACGACTGCTAAGTGTTGAAAATAAAAACTAAATAGAAAAACTAAGGAGATGAAACAAAATGAGTAAATTCATAATTAAAGAGAATCGAGTAGGCACACTGAGCTTGATTGATGAGTTAACAGCCTCTGAGGTACAACGTGAGTGTTCTAAGTGCCATGAGGTGAAACTCGCAGAGGAATTTCAAAAGTACATTTATGGCTATTTGCGTCCTCAATGTAGAGTGTGCTTTAAAAAGACAACAAGAGAGTATAACCGAAAGAGCCAACTCAATAGATACATTAAGAATCTAAATGATAGAGCGTTGAATGTTGGATTAGAAGGAGATTACACAGTTGAAGACTACGAGCGACTGATTAAGTTCTCACAAGGTAAATGCATGTTGAGTGGCTTGCCTCTTGGGAATGACGGACAGTTAGACCACCTCATTCCACTGAACTCGCTCATGGTAGGTTCAACAGCAAGTAACTTGTGGATAGTACACAAACGAGTTAACGAGAAGAAATGGACACGTTCAATTTTCGAGTATTTAGAAACTGAGGAAGGCAAACAGATGATTGACTGCAAGAGGTTAAAAGAGAGTATGAGCTTCTTAGCTGACCTAGCAGGCTTTACCCTTGGTGAGTATGTTCAATTGGTTGCCGACTCAGAAGAAATAAGTAGAAAAACAAGGGAGCTATTTAAACAACAAAAATAGGGGTGAAAGCAGATGGATTTAGATAAAAAGATTGGAGATTTACTCAATGAAGGATACGAGTTAGTTAGTCCAGCTCAGAAAGAAGCCAGAAGAAAATACAACGAGGCGCAAAACAATAGAGATGGGAGACATTTTGTCATGCAAAAAGTTGATAACTATTCCGTGATAGCTAGTCAATTAACGCAAGGTCAAAAGGGCGTACTTCTCTTGTTAACAACTGCTATGAGTATGAACGGAGAAGGTAAGTTATTTAAAGATAGTGAGAATAGATTAACTGTTAGTGGTGTAGCTGATATGATTGGCAAAAAACCAAAGCAAACCTACAATGTACTCACAGAATTAGAATCTTATGGGTTGATAACAAAAGAGCAAAAAGGCAAAGAGGTTTTTGTTAACATCTCAGAGGGCTTTTACTCTTGTGGTGAGCTACAAGGCAAAGTATCCTTTGTGAAGATATTCAAGAAGCGACTGCAAGAGGTTGCTAGGGAGTTAACACTAAATGAGCTGGGTTTCTTAGCTGATTTGCTTTCTCATATGCACTATTCAACGCATTTGCTTTGTAGCAATCCCACTGAGAAGGATACAAGTAATCTAGAACTTTGGAGAGGTAAAGACATAATTGAACTACTTGGATATTCAAAGAGCTTTGTGAGTAAGACACTCAAGAAGTTCCGTGAGTTGAGAATTACTGTTGAGATTAGAACTGTAAGAGACGTAATACTTCTTCATCCTAATTTAGTGAGTCGCCAATCTAAGCAAATAACGCTTGAAGAAATACTTGAGGTGGTAGACAAGAGCCACCTTACTTCTAAAAACTATCGAGTTAGCAACTCGCAGACTAACCCAATATAAGATTAACAAATTTAAACGTGAAAGTCAACACCTTTTGAGATAGCTACAAAGCCCGCTAAGAGGCTCTTTCCTTAAGGAAGGTTAACGGTGCAGAAGCTCATAGAGTGGAGCTGAGGAGCCCATCTGATGGGTTTTATAGCTATCTCAAGGGAGAGGCTAACAAAACTAAAACTATGGAGAGTGATTGAATATGTTTAACTTTTTCAAGAAAACTAACGAAACTAAGATGGAGAAATTACAAGCTCAACAAGGAGACTTACAAAGCTCTATCTCAAAGGTAGAGAGCAAGCTAGGTCGAGTGCAGTCAGCGTTACAACTAGCGGAAACTGATTTGATGCTTGATGAGTCGCAAACTAATAAGAAGCGTGTTGAGAAGTACCAGAAGGCTATTGAGGAGTTTAACTCTGAGATTGCTAACTTACAAGACCAACTTAATAGTGTAAGTGGTGAAATCTCAAAAGTTCAAGCTGATGAGGAGCTACTACGAATTGAGGAACTAGCTAAACAAGACGCTAAGGGTTACGAATTTTCTCGTAGAGGCTACAAAGCTAAAGAGTTAATGGAGCGTATAGGACGTGAGATTGACAGACGTACTAATTACGCTGGAGCTGGTGACCCAGAAAGGTTAATTCGTGATGTTCACTATGAAGGTAGAGGAGGTATGAAGTACGCTCCAAATAACTTCCAACCTTACCACCACCAAGAAAACCCTGCTCATGTAGAAGTTTGGGAGAAAGAGACTCAAGAGGCTGACCAGCAAATTAACAAAGACTTTGAGGAGTTACAACAAGCTGTTAACAAATACTTTGGCAAAGAGCTAATGTAATCAGACAACAACGAGGGAGTTAACGCTCCCTCAGTTTACTGCTTTTAAATAATTCAAACGAGGTGCAAGGCTAATGAGAAAGGGGACTGAGAAGGCTTTATTTGAAAGTAAAGTTGTTGAAATGAAACTAAAGAATGAGATTAACGAGTTACATTTCCGTGTGAAATACGAGAGATTGATTGAACAAGCAACTCGGCTTAACAAGGCTATTGAGCGTAACGATTCAACAATAAAACACTGAGGAGGCTCTATCTCATGGATAAAACTAAACGTAAATATGCAAGGTTACTGACTGAGTACCACAGAGCAAGCAACGAACAGGACTTGAAAGCCCTGTCTACTGTGCTGTTACTACTTGAGGACTTTGAGAGAGCTTATTGTAAGCTGTTTGGTTTTAGCGCTCTCATGGTACTAATGGACGAAATGCAGGAGCAAGGGATTTATATTCACTAATTAAATCTACGGAGGGATTACATTATGAATAACGTTATAGGATATGTAAATATGATTGAGAGTGGAAGTGCACACAAACAGCACAACCCAAAGAAGGCGGTAACTACTGAGGACTTTGAGAGGTTACAACTGTTAGTTAAATACTGTGAGGCTAAAGTTGAGAACTTAAAGAACGACCCAACTCGTAACATTGCATCAAAGGAGATACAAGCAGAGAAGGAAACTAGGGAGTTAGATAAATTCTATGAGGAGCATGTAGCTAAACATGGAAACACACTGTGAGGAGGTGGACTCAATGAGTAGACCATTTAAACAAAGTGATGAATTTAAGAAGTTAGCAGGCGAGGTAGCAACTGCTAAAGCTAACAACGATGAGGACACACTCAAGGAACTAAAAAAAGAACTCAGAAAAGAGCCTTCTATTTGTGGAGCTGTACAGGGTAACGGAAAGATTTGTATGAGAAATCCATACATGAGAGAAGATGGGACTACTCTGGGTCGTTGCCGTGTACATGGAGGTAAATCTATAGGTCAAAAAACTGAGGAAGGGAGGCGAAGAAGTTTGGCTAACTTAAATCCAAAAGCAAACTTGATTCACGGAGTGTACTCAAAGGACTTCAAAGATAAGCTGACTCAAGAGGAGACTAATTTGTATAACTCACTAATGGAGTACTATACGGATAATTATGAGGTAGACCCTTTTAACTTAACACTAGTAGATAGATACGCCATGAACATGATTAAAACAGCTCGTTTGGATTCTAAGGACTTCCTACGAGACAGTCAACAGTATAATGACTTTGAGATTAAGATGATTCGCTATGTTGAGTCTCTTGGATTAAACAACAAGTTTAAACAAAGCAAGGACAACAAGAATAACCCTAATGAGATTAACTTAAACGCTCTCTTTGACATGGGAGACGGAAACTAAGAAGTTAGCGAGCTCGCAATTAATCTGAGGAGGGAGAACTGCATGAGTCTTAAAGAATTAGGTATAGAAAGCTTCAATAGCTTCGATGTTGGAGCAAATACGATTATCTGCTTGTCTACAACTGATGGTAAACCAATAGTAAAAGAACGAGCTAACATTATCTTTGAGCAACTCAACAGCTCTAACCCTAAAGAGTTATGGTGCAGAGAAAGGATTATTCTGTTGAACGACAAGGATAGAACAGATTATGCACTTATTAGATTAAATTAAGAGGGGTCACAGCTTACTAGTTGTGGCTCTTTTTTTGTACAAGATGATTCGCTATGAGGTATCATTGGAATAGACTATTTAAGGGGGAAAGTTATTATGAGAATCAATACGTCGGAATATTTGACTATAAGTGGATTTTTGGAAGAGTTTAATGCATACATAAAAACAAATAAAGAGCTTAGAAAAACATTTGAAGATGTTAACCAGACAGTTAAAGATGTTGTTGATATGAGTAGAGAACTGCATGATGCAATAAATGAAGCTACGAAAGAGCTTTCCTCTCGGATAAGAGATATTGATTGGAACGAAACTATGAGAACTTGGAGGGAGTCTGCTGAGAAGCTCGGAGAAAGAGGGTGGACATTTCCATTAAGTATGACTCCTAGTGAAGTGGTTGAGTTTTCTGAGATTAAAGATATAGATACCGCAATGGAAGAATACTTTAGTCACGATAATGGGTATGCATATACGAGCATGAAAAGAGATGTGCTTGACCATAAGCTTGTTGAAAATTGGAAAGGTTTATTAGAACAATGTTTTAATAGCTATGAGAACGGAAACTATTTAGTAGCCATTCCAAACTTATTCATTATTGTTGAAGGTATAGCACGTATGCTTATATCCGAAAAGTTTAAGAAATACAAAACAAAGCAAAGAACAAGCTTGAAAGGTCAGTATGAGAAAGTAAGAGAAGAGGTATCTACAGATAGAATCTATGTAGTTGCATATGTGTCTGTCATAGGTTTTTTAAACCAAGTATTTCAACAGGGGAATTTTGATAAGAATCCAACTCGCTTTCCAATCATAAATAGAGATTGGGTACTTCATGGTAAAGATACTCCAAGTAATTGGAAAAAGGTAGATGCTTTAAGATTATTTAATGCTATCTATTCGCTTACCGCTGTAGACTTCTTACTTGAAAAACCAAAAGAGCAACTAACAGAAGCATGAGTATTCCTCTCTTGTGCTTCTTTTTTTTATGAGATGGCACTCAATCGAGCGACTAATAAGGTCTACCTCATCGTTTACCCTATGAGAGCTTGTCACTACAAGAAAACAACATGCCAGATGCTATACCAGCATTAATGCCACCCTAGAAGGAACATCGAGCATATACCAGATTGAGCCAGCTCAATGGTTTAACTGCTTTTTGTTAATACTAGATTGAGTTAACTATTACTTACAGTAATAACTAATGTGTGGCGCTACACGGTTAAACTTCTAGCCAATTCCACAAGTTCCCTTTGTTACATCTTCTCTGCTCAAATGCAAGCATATTGCTAAGTGTTCCCCAGAAGTACCCCTTAAAGTCTGTTCTAATTCGTTTCATCTTCTTAGCAAATACAGATTGTTTAAATGCTTGTATGGCTATCTCAGCGTATTCTAACAAGCTTGGAGCGTACTTCTTCTGAGCCAGTACCACTTTGCCCCACAGAGAATAAACCTCTTTAGCAGAACTAATAAAAGGTTTAACTGCATTGATAAACTCAGTTGGAATATGTGAGTTGTCCAAATAAGATACATCGAGCTCGTTACGTTTATTTAATTCTTGAAGGTTAGCTTTAGGAATAATTGTTTCGTTCTCCTCAGTTTGCTTCTTAGTGCTGTCCTCACAAGGGGTTTCAGCTTCCCTGCAAGATGACAAATTGAGGTGACACTCAAAGGGATTAAT
Organism: Bacillus bruguierae; assembly: GCF_037104725.1. Lineage (NCBI taxonomy): Bacteria > Bacillati > Bacillota > Bacilli > Caryophanales > Bacillaceae > Bacillus > Bacillus bruguierae. Next base: position 46,863 of record NZ_JBAWSX010000002.1, read on the forward strand.
CACACAAATGAACGCTCCATAACCTCCAGTTTTAATCCTCTTTTGTTCAATACGAGTAATGATGCCCAACTCGCTTAAACGCTTTAGAGCACGCTGTACAGTACGCTTAGAGTAACCTACCGAGTCTGCTAATGTTTGGTTTTTCATATAGCTTACCCCTACAAACTTACAGCTATACTGAGACAGCTTAATAAGGATAACTCGCTCGCTATCTTTGAGCTTGTACTCCTTGAGTGTTTTATCAATTGTGTTGTCCATCTCAGCGACAGACTGAAAGCTTTCATATTGTTGTAACTTATACATATTCCTTTCCTCCTATATAGATAGGAAGGAACACCCCTTGAGCTAGTACCAATGAGCATGATACAATAGCAAGGAAGCTCCTTCGACTCCTTTGAGTCCTTTGAGTTTTCTTCTGAGAGAGAACCCTTTCCGGTCGCCAAACTAGGAGGGTTCTCTTTTTATTTGTTTTAAATCTCAAGTGAATTAAGCGGATTAAACTTCTCGTTCTGCTCTCTCAAGGCAGTTCCCCAAAGAGCAAGATACCTCTCAGTCATTCTCAAACTGCTATGTCTCAGCATCCTTTGAAGGGTGAAAACATCCATTCCAGCCATCAAGCAACGATGAGCAAAAGTGTGACGGAAGGTATGAGCTGATAAGCGAACATCAGTAAAGTTCATTACCGTTTTGAGTCGTTTAAACATGAGTTTGATGCTATTAGGACTCATTTGTTTCCCTTCTCGTGTGGTAAAAACGTACTCTGGGAGTTTTCCTAGCTCACGCTCAATGAATATTTTGTACTCACACAGTTCTTTTACAAGCTTGTCTGTGAGGGGGACTGTTTGTTGCTTTCGAGCTTTACCAAATAGGGTTACTGTTTGGTTTACTAAGTCCAACTCACTCCAGCGAATGTTAATAAGCTCACCAAGTCTTGAGCCAGTCCCAAAAAGGAAAACAATAATAGTGTGGTCTCTGTAGGCATATAGACTCTTATCACGTGTTTTAAGTCTCCTATAGTAACTAAGCATTTGCTTGATATGGTAATCTTGAAAGACCTCAATTTTTATATCCTCTTTAGCCAGCTTCATTTTACGAATAGGGTTTTCTTTCTCGGTAAGAATGTCCTCATGTTGCAAATAGTTAAAGAAAATCTTTAGGTGATGAAGCTTTGTGTTTCTTGTTACTACATTGTTTTTTCTTGTTCGTTGACAATACATGAGATAGCTCTTAACAGTTGCTTCTCTGATGTCTCGTGTATCAATGAGTTCACGCTCAGAGCAGAATACTTGGAACTCATGCAGAGTAGCCATATAAGCTTGAATAGTACGAGCAGATAGGTTACAAAACTCCTTTTCTTCCTTGAAGTCCTTCATAGCAAACTTAAGTAGCATTTTCTTATCAGTCCTTTCTCAGTTTTGTAGACACAAAAAAAAGAGGACTACCTCTGAGCCAGCTGATTAGCCGACTAGAAGTAGTCCTCTTTTAACTTGTGGTGTCTGATGGAGACCCCCACAGTTTTAGCTTTTGAGAATACCCTCTCAAGCCTTGATACTATTGAGTTTTATGACCCCGGAGAGGCTCGAACTCACGACCTCCACCCTGTCAAGGTGGCGCTCTCCCTGCTGAGCTACGGGATCATGATGAAATGGTGATGTGTAAATATCTTTGTTATTTTATGGTTTCTATTATAAATCAAATGATGTGAACTCTACAAGACTTTTTGTTTATAATATTGCAAAAAATAACCAAGAGGGTGTTGGTTTTCATTTTACATCAACATATGCGTAATGCATGATAGGGTAGTAAAAAGGTATATTCTAGAAAATGTGATATGATGGAATAAATAGGATATTGATGTATAGGGGGAGCATGGCACAATGTTTAAAAAAGGGATTTTTTTTGTTGCCCGAGGTCTTGTTTTAGTAGGATTAATAGTTGGCGGCGTACAGCTGTTTTATAAAACGGATAAAAAAGAAAGTAAAGCCGAGAATGCTGAACAAATAAAAAAAGAGGATCTATCAAAAAATGTTCCGCAAAAAATAACAGAAATACATAGCGATTTAAATAATATAACAGGTTGGGAGAAATATGAAAAATATGAAGATGTGAATAGCCCGTCATGGGAGGAGTCTAAAAGTTCTTTTGAATTAATTTCTGTTACGTTGAAGGAAGCTATTTCTTTATCGAAGGATGGTTTGAAAGAAGATTTAGAACGGGCTGAAAAATTACATAATATAGCAGTGAAAAATCATGATACGCAAGCTTTAAGATATGTTCACCGTATTGTCCACGACCTAGACGTTAAAATAAACGGAATAAAAGTGGAGAATGTTTTTAATAGTACAAGAGCCGGAGCTGGAAATGGTAGTGAAATACCTGTTTACGATGAATATATTAAGCAGCACAGCAAATAAATGCGAAATGGACACATGGTCGTTTCATCCATGGCTAGATGCTCTTGTCCCCTCTTAAAAAGAAAAGGGTGTTTATGTTGATTTTTTTCAGTTATATATATATTAATTTTTCGACATATAAGTCGCTGTTATGCAGAATACAACATGACTGCTACTTGCTTTCTCCTTTTGTTTTAAACCTTGCATGTGGTAGAAAAGGGCCCCGACCGCTTCTATGCATAGCCAGATGCTCTCGTCCTTCGTTAAAAAGAAAGTGGTTTTTATGTCGTTTTTTTAATTTGTATTTATATAGTATTTTTTAGGGCGGATTAACAGTTCATTTTTTCTATTCTATTAATATATTATATAAAATAATAAATAATATTTTGTATAAATGAAGGGATATGTATGGTAAGAAAAACGTTTAAAATGTATGTGCCAAGGTATAGAACGATTTCTATTAATGGAGCAGTTCTTGATGTAGATGTATCTCATGATGAATTTATAGATGAGTTTATACAATGGATTGAATCGAAGGGCTGGTCATTTATAGGGATAACAGATGAGATAACAGAAGGGGAAGCTAGCGATAATTTCATAGACTTCTTAAGAGATGAGGAAGATAAGGAGGAGTAATTCCTCCTATTTTTATACATTGTTAATCTGTCTTTTTTTGTAAAATTATGATATACTGCAAATTGGCGAATAAAAAGGTAGTTTCATATTCCATTTTGATTTTTATAATAAATAACGTATACATATAGAGTAAAGAAAAGGGAGAGTAGCATGTTTAGCTTTAAGAAAATTTCGGCTTTAGTTATTGCAAGCTTGTTATTTTTGTTTGCGCCTGTTAAGTTGTATGCAGAAAGTTTGCAAGACCCGAATGTGTTTGGACAGTTTGCTGTTTCAATCGATGCGAAAACAGGTGATGTTTTGTATGACAAAAATGCGCATCAGCGTGCTTTTCCAGCTAGTATAACAAAAGTGTTAACGAGTATTTTATTGATGGAGCATGTGCAGTCTGGAGAGCGAATTGCTTTTTCTCAAAAGGCTCTTGAACAAGAGAAAAGTAATTATCAAATTGAATTTCAAGCAGGGGAAACGGTAGATCGGGATACTGCCCTTATGATTTTAATGGTGCTAAGTGCAAATGATGTAGCGTATGCGATTGCAGAGCACGTAGCAGGAAGTCCAGAAAATTTTGCGAAGATGATGAATGAGAAGGCAGCGCAGTTAGGTGCAAAGGATAGTCACTTTGTTACGCCAAGTGGTCTGCATGATCCCAATCATTATACAACGCCGTATGATATGGCGATGATTACGAGAGGTGTGATGAAGCACCCGGAAATCATGACGGCAATGAATACGAAGCGAACAACTGTTACAACATCAAGACAAACTGTTTCTATTTTTAATAGAGGACAGTATTTTGAAAATCCAAATTGTATTGGCGGGAAAACAGGTTTTACAAATGAAGCTCATAATACACTTGTACAAATAAATGAGAAAGATGGAAATCGTATCATTAATGTCGTAATGTCCTCACAAAAGCCAGAAATTTATGAAGACATGAGAAAGATTGCTGATTATGCATTTCCGCAATTTGCAAAACAACAAGTGTTAGATAAAAACAACTGGACAAAGGAAATGCTTTACTTGAATAAATCAGTAAATGGTGAATTGGAACGAAGTGTTGACCTTGTATTAAAGCAAGGAGAAGCTAAAAATGTACAAGCTGTTTTTAAAGAAAATCATGTCGATGAGGCGAATTTATATAAAGCAGGTCTTCGCCGCGGTGATGTTATTGGGACTGTAGATATTAAAAAAAATGATCAAACGATAGAAAGTATTAATGTTCTTTCGAAAGAGGATGTTGTGTTTGAGAAGCCGAAAGAGAGTAGTGTAACAAAGTCTACTTTTTCGTATAAGCTAATGGCTGGTATTGGTGCAGGTATTCTTATTTTCCTTAGTATTGGGGTATTTCTTTGGAATCGTAAAAAACAGAAGAAGTTGTCTCGATGAAAATAGGTAAATGAATTTTGCCTATTTTTTATTGTGTTTTTTGAATATTCGTTATAATATATTTGTGAGTTCTTTAAATAGAACATCGAATTTGAATATTTTGTGCAGTTTGCTTATATAAAGACGAAATCAACGAAAGGAAGGAGACAGATGAAGTTAGTTTGGAAAGTTATTAGTAATATCATTTCTTTTGTTTTGTTTACGATTATGGTTGTTTTAGCGTTTGTTGTTATTTCATCAAAGGCGAGTGGCGGCGATCCAACAGTGATGGGATACCAGTTCAAGACGGTATTATCAGGATCGATGGAACCTACGTTTTTAACAGGATCTATTATTGCAATTGAACCAACGAAAGATGGTTCAAAATATAAAAAAGGCGATGTTATTACGTTTAAAGAGAAAGATAAGAGGATTGTTACTCACCGCATTATTGATGTGAAAAATATAAATGGAAAAGTGGCCTATGAAACAAAAGGGGACAATAATAATGGTCCTGATTTAAACCCAGTTCTTGCTGAAAATGTAATTGGGAAGTATGCAGATATTACTGTTCCGCATGTTGGTTATTTACTAAACTATGCAAATTCGAAAGCAGGAGCAGCATTGTTATTAATCATTCCAGGTGTTTTATTGTTAGGTTATTCTGTAGTTACTATTTTTGGAGCATTGCGCGGCATTGATTCTGAAAAGAAAAACAAGTCTTCCGATGCAGGACAATCTGTATAAATGGTTATACTCTTTAATTATTGAGAGTTAACATATATATAGTTTAGTAGGAAGTTGGAATGACATTAAAAAAGTATTACTTCAAACAGATTATAGTGTAGATGAGAAGGGTATTTCTGCAGGGAAATCTGATAAAGTGAAACTTCCATCAGTGGGGGTCTTACTGCCCGTTAATGCGGGATGAATTTACAATGAAGTTTGGATTTGTTGATAATAACAAGGATCAGAATGAATTCCAAGGCGATAAACTTCAATTGAGATGGACATTTGCTGCGCAGCAAATTGCTGGTGAAGAAAGATAAAGTTTAAGAAATTTACAAGGCTATCTTTATTAGATGGTCTTGTTCTTTATATAGAATGTTATAATTCTTTATAAGGAATATAAATTCATCAAATGGTAGGTGTGAATATGAAAAAATCCTCAAAGAAAGTAAGGAATATACTTATATTACCATGTATATGTTCTATGGCTTTTTATATGGGATCTCAAGTAGTGACATATACCGAAGCATCTTTTTTGAATCAACAGAAAGTAGAGGCAACCTTATCAACTGCAATGGTTTTTCCAAAAGCAATTGAAAAGTTAACAGGGGAAGCAAAGCAACATAGAGAAGCTATTTTCAATCATTACAATGTGATAAATCGTGCAGTAAATGGAAATGAAACTGTTGCAGAATTAGAGGATAAGCTTGTTACATGGAAGCAAAGCCGTGAAGCAATTACGGTGGAAATCACAGCGCTGCAAACTAACTATACGGAGATTGACTCATATTATAACAAAGCGGTAGAAGATGCAAAGAAAAATAAAGAGGGTTCTGCACAAGAAGTATTAAAGTATGTGCAAACTGGTTTTACAGAAATTCAAAGTATTTGCAGTGAAGTTGATAAACAAGCAGTGTTACAAAAGATAGATGAACGCATCGGGGCATTAGAAAAACAAATTAATGAAGAGAAACAGAAACAAGCAAACAATGTCCAGAACATATCACCTGTACAGCCTTCAAAACAAGGAGAGAAAAAGCAGGAGAATCATACGAATGAAGAACAGTTGAAGGAAAATCAACCAATTACAGCGGTGCCAGCACAGCCTGAGGGAAATAAAGAAGAGGCAGCTGCGGAAACAAAGCAGTAACACATAAACTTCGGATATGACTAAAAATATGTTCCAGGGTGAAAAAGTGAATTTCAAATGTACATTTCATGCATTGCAAGATACAATAAAGAAAGATCATAGTTTTTAAGCAAAAAGATAAGATATTTTTCCTTTTTTATAGCATATTTTTATGAGGGATGCTTATGAAGTGAAAATAAAGAAAAGCATTATATATGTATAAAAAAAAGAGAAATTGTAAGAAAAGTAACGGAAAAGACAGGAAAATAAATTAAAACAACTTAAAAGCAGAAAATACAGAACTTTTTGAGATTTTATTTCTATACCACTTGTTCTTTATAATGAACCCAAGGGAGCTTATTAAAGAACATACATAGAGATAATGGGGTACAGAAGCGCAACGATTATGTCGATACGAAGAAATTATTTTATTAGTTACACCTCTTATCTACATAAGAGCTAACAATAAAAAGAGAATTGGGGGAATTTAGAATGGGTCTTAAGAAAAAGTTAGGCATGGGAGTAGCATCAGCAGCATTAGGTTTATCTTTAATCGGTGGAGGAACGTTTGCATACTTTAGCGATAAAGAGGTATCCAATAATACATTTGCGGCTGGTACGTTAGATCTTGCACTTAATCCAAAAACAATCGTTGATATTGATAACTTAAAACCAGGCGATTCAGTGAAAAAAGAATTTTTATTACAAAATAAAGGTTCATTAACAATCAAAGATGTAAAGCTAGCAACTAAATATACAGTAACTGATAGCAAAGGCGATAATAATGGTGAAGATTTAGGTAAGCACATTAAAGTGAAGTTTATCTGGAACTGGGATAAACAAAGCGAACCAGTTTATGAAACAACATTAGCTGACCTGCAAAAAGTAGATCCAGATGTAGTTGCAAAAGACGTGTTTGCTCCTGAATGGAGTGAAGAAGGTGGATTAAAAGCTGGTTCAGAGGATTACTTATGGGTGCAATTTGTGTTTGAAGATAACGGACAAGATCAAAATATCTTCCAAGGCGACAAATTGAATTTAGAATGGACTTTCAATGCTTCACAAACTGATGGCGAAGAGAAGTAAGAAATATAACAAAAGCGGAGGATTTCCTCCGCTTTTTATAATACAAATAAAAAGAGCACCTTCATAGAAAGCACTCTCTCTGCATCATTTTTGTTTTTGTTTCCACTTATTAAATTCTAAAAATTCACGAAACTGTTCTTTTGAAACACCAGAATGCATGGCTTCTTTAACGAGTTTTATCCACTCAGAGTCCAATGTATATTCTTCAGATGGCTCATCATGAAGAAGTACATCAACAGGAACGTGCAGAACGTTAGAAATCTTTTCGAGAAATTGAATCGAAGGATTTTTTTGTAAGTTTCGTTCAATGGAACTAATATATGACTTTGCAACGCCTGCTTTTTCGGCAAGTTCTGTTAAGGAGATGCCTCTTTGTAGACGCAGTCGTTTTATACGTTCTCCAATCATATTAGCGCACCTTTCTTACTGTATACCTAAGATTTAATTTATTATAACACATTTTTCTTTAAAGAAAACAATGTCGGTTAGTTCTGTGCTGATTGATTTCCGTGTTGCAAAAAGTTAGATACTTCTGCACTACTAATATTCATATCTAAAGCTTCCAACAATAAATCAATCCATTCTGAATCAAGTACTTCTTTGTTATCAGTTTGCACAAATGACGCCTCCCTAATAATTGCGGTTATAAAAGCTAGAAAACTAAAAACGCACTAAGACTATTATAATATCTAAAACTATAATTGCATTAAAAAAAGTAAAATTCATATATATTTTTGAAAAATTACCCAACAAGGCTAATATCTTGTATTACACACAAAAATTTTAATAGTTTTGTAAATATTTATCAATATATTCTATTGAAATTAAAATATCATTATATTTATTTATATTTAATAATGAAT